>CAXBRI010000078.1:0-6050 GCA_963978125.1 uncultured bacterium
CCTCTCCACCTTCTTCCTCATTGATCGCCCGATAGGAGGTGGTCTGACCTGCAGGGAGCAATAGCCGCAATGCGTGCTGAGTGGTGGGCTCGGACTCCTCCTCAGCAAACTCCAGATTCGGGCCCCACTCTACTTTTCCCTTGGTAGCACCTTCACTCTGCCATTCCACCTCCACCACGGTGCGCCCCACGACGACGACCACCGCCCCCGTCTCGGCGGCCGCCTTCGCCAGCGATCCAGTGGTGCTCCCCCAGGCGGTGCCCACCGTTGCGGTGGAGGCCAATAACGGCGATCTCTTCCTCTTCAGTTCGAGTGACCCGTCACTCGACGTGTGGACCTCCACCGACCTGACCGTGCTGACATCCTCGGCCGACGTGCAGGGGTCGATTGCCGTGGAATACAACTCGCGGTCGGTGTACCTTGCGGCCACGAGTGTGACCGGCTCCGTGCTGATTTTCAGTGCGCCCTACGCACCGGTGGTGCCGCAGATTGCGGTTCCTCGTGTTCCGTCGTGGACGGTCAAGAACGCCACGGGTCTTTCACCCGGCGCACCCCCGCTCACGGGATCCCTCGCCCTGAGCGTGAGCGACTCGACGGTGACCGTCGCCGGACAGGCGTCAAACTGGGGTGACCTGTTCGTACTGACCAATGACATCGGCTCAAACGTCTGGTCCAACACCGACGTGTCCGTGACGGGTGGCTCGGACGCGCGCACGGTGGGCGACGTGGTGGCCGCCCTGCAAGTGGGCACCTCAACCGTCCTCTACGCCGCCGGAATCAGCAGTCCGCCGCCGCAGGGCGTGGGCCTCTACGCCATCCCCCAAAATAAGTGGCTCACCGCCATCACCGATGGCTGGCCCATCATCTCCGAGACGGGGGCTCTGGGGACCCTGTCCAACCCCTGGGTGGGCTTCACCAGGGCCGTTTCCGTCTCTCAGTCACCCGATTTTCTGATGGGTCAGGCCATTCAGAATTCCCATAAGCGCGTCACGTGGCTCTCCTTCTGGACGGTGAGCGGACCGCTCAGTGGGGAGACCCAGAATGCCGACACCTACTACCTGCACGGCAAAGCCTCGGGGGCGTGGGTCGCCACGCAGATTGACGCGTACAGGGGACTCGGCGTGGGCATCACGCCCGACTGGGTGATTTTTGATCCCGAAGGCTGGCCTGACGCTCACTCGCGCCTCGACGCGCCACCTGGCTCGTCCAAAACGGTTATGGCTTTGTACGCGACCTACTGGACCGCGATGCTCAAGGGTTGGGCCGACGGGTTGGCCAGTGTCGACCCCACCTTGAACGCTGGCGTGTACGCGAACCAGAGCGAATACCGCAACTACGGACTCGCCTCAAACCCGCTGCCCTTCTTTGAGGCCATCGCCTTTGGCAAGGGCGGGCCCGTGGCCCTGGCCGGAGCACAGGGCTCGAACGTGCGGGGCTACATCGCTTTCTCGGCCACCTGTAAGCCCATCACCAACCAACCGCTCACGCTCGCCCAGCAGATCGCCACGTTGCGTAACCCGCCGTGGTCGGGCCAGTTCAACACCCTGCAGTTCAACGCCGGTGTGTACTGCCCACCCCCGGCGACATAGTGTCTCGACGTGGAAAATCCCGATCTGTCGACCCGACTTCGCGCCCTCGCCCAGCCCCTGCTCAATTCCGCGGATGCCAAGTTCCAAGAGCAGGTCGAGCGCCATGTCGCGGCCAGCGTCGACAAGGCTGTAAAGGAAGCGGTCGACGACCGTCTCGCCGTGCTCGAACGGGCCCTCGCCGACCTGGACCGGCGACTACGTGAGTTGGAAAACCGCGCCTAGCGGCGCCGACGCCGGTCCTCACGGACGGCCCAACGCAGGGTCAGCACCGCCAGAACGGCGACGGCCACTATGAACAGTCCGAAGACGGCGATAAACACGTCCGAAGGCTAGTCGTGTAACAGGCTCCCGCCAGAGTGGAGGCCATGACCGACACCTCACTGAGCAGCCCGACCAACGTGATCGAAGCCGTTCGTGGGGCCCATCGGGAACGCCCCGCGGCCGACCGCGACGCCGCAGTTTGGCTGCGCGACGAACTCGACCAACGTCTGCGCGAGACCCTCTCCGGCTACACCTTCGAACAGCCCCTGCGCCTTCGCGCGAGCTCCCTTCGTGGTGCGGTGACCACGGGTGACGACAGCTCGCCGTTCGGCCGCCTGCGCGGGGTCGCCATCTCGACGCTGGCTCGTCTGCGGGCCCACGGGGTCGCCGTGGACCGCCCCTTCGACGACGCCCTCGCCGTGATGTCCGTGGACCGGCCCGGCCCCGTGCGCGAGGCGCTTGACCAGCTCGACGACCACGACGTGGCCCGCCTGGCCGCCGACGTCGAAGCTCACTACGTGACGTTGGCCCGTTGCCTGCCCGGCATCGCCAGTAGTTGGCGCCCCCGCACCGCGGTGCGCACCCGGGTCCGCGTCGCCGAGGGACGGCTCGAACTTAACGACATCGCCGACATCGTCATCGGCAGCGTCAACGGTGAGCGCGCCGCGCTGGGCGTTCTTGATGTCACCTCGGCGCCACTGGGCCCCGACGAAGAGCGGGTGCTGCGCTACCACGCCCTGACATCCACGCTGCGCAGCGAGATTGCTCCACTGCGCGTCAGCGTGCTCTCCACCGCGACCGGCGAACACTGGACGCTCGACGTCGATCGGGCGGTTCTGTCGCGCGCCGTGGACGACCTCGCCAACGTTCTGACCGTGAAGGAGCCCGCGTGACTACCTTGTTCAGCGCCCAAGCCACGACCCGCGACCTGGCGGCTCTCGTCCAGGGCGCACCCCTGGGCGACACCCTCACGATCGACCACCGCCGCTCGATCGGCCGACGCTTCCGAGAAGTGCCGACCCTCGAACACCGTCGTCTCGACGCGTGGCTCGTGGAACAAGGCGGCCGTCACGACGACGGCTTCGTCTGGTCACCTCCGGTAGCGCGTCGGGTGATCGGTAACGCCGCGGCCGAACGCGTGCACAACTCGGGCGGCACCATCGCCGACGCGGTGCGCGACGAAATCGCCGAACATCTGGTGCGCGCCACCAGCGGACGCACCCGGCGTGGGTCGCTGTCGTGGTGGCTGGCGGGTTGTGCCCACCCCGTTCTCGGCGTGGTGCTGGCCGAGGCCACGACCTGGGCCACCCAATTGCTCGACTTCAGCCCCGCCTTCGGCGCGCACTGGAACGTCACGACCACCGACGCGTACTACGACCTGGCCGGGGCACGGACCTCGCTACGGGGCCGGCGCGACATCGTAATCAACGCGGCGGACCGCACCGTGATCGTGAGGGTGCGCTCGGGAGCCCCGGGGCGTAGTGCGGGGGCCGGCCTGCGGGCCGACCTCCTCGTGAACGCGCTGGCCGACGCCTCGGGCGTCGCGGCCGGTCGCTGCATCGGTTTGTGGCCCGACGCCAACATCGCTCTCGCGGTCGATGGTTCGCTGGAGAACCTGCGCGCCGGTGGCCGGGACCTTCTGCGTTCAGCCGTCGCACTTCGACGCGAAGCACTGACGACGGCGGCCTAACCCGCCTTCGACCGGTCACCTACTAGCGTGGTTCGGTCATGACGCTGCGCGCCAACCTCAGAAATATCGCCATCATCGCCCACGTCGACCACGGCAAAACCACTCTGGTCGACAAGATGCTGCGCCAAACCGGCTCGTTCACCGAGCACGAGGAGGTGGCCGAACGGGTGATGGACTCGGGCGACCTGGAGCGCGAAAAGGGCATCACCATCCTGGCCAAGAACACGGCCGTCAAATGGAACGACCTGACCATCAACATCATCGACACCCCCGGCCACGCCGACTTCGGCGGGGAGGTCGAGCGCGGCCTGGCCATGGTCGACGCCGTGATCTTGCTGGTCGACGCCGCCGAGGGGCCGCTCCCCCAGACCCGCTTCGTCCTGCGCAAGACCCTCGAGCGCCGTCTGCCCGTCGTGCTCGTCATCAACAAGGTCGACCGTCCCGACGCGCGCGTGGCCGAGGTCGTCGCCGAAGTGGAGAATCTCTTCCTCGACCTCGACGCCGACGAGGACCAGATCTCCTTCCCCATCCTCTACGCCAGCGCGCGACAGGGCTGGGCCTCACTCGACGCCGACACGACCGGTGGGGACCTCACCCCACTGTTCGAAACCATCGCCGCGGCCGTGCCGGCCCCCACCTACGAGGAGGGCCACGGACTCCAGGCCCTGGTGTGCAACCTCGACGCCTCGCCCTACCTCGGCCGACTGGCCCTGTGTCGCGTCATAAACGGGAACCTCGAGCGCGGCCAGCGCGTGGCCTGGTGTCGACTCGACGGCACTGTCGAGCACGCCCGGGTCACCGAACTGTTCATCACCGAGGCCCTCGAGCGCGTCCCGGCCGCCTCGGCCGGACCCGGCGACATCGTGGCCGTGGCCGGCTTCGAGGACATCACCATCGGTGAAACCCTGGCCGACGCCGAGAACCCCGAGCCACTCGAGCCCCTGACCGTCGACGAGCCCAGTCTCTCGATGACCATCGGTATCAACACCTCGCCCCTGGCGGGCACCGAGGGCAAGCTGCTCACCGCCCGTATGGTGAAGGACCGCCTCGACAAGGAACTCGTCGGCAACGTCAGCCTGCGCGTGCTGCCCACCGACCGGCCCGACGCCTGGGAGGTGCAGGGCCGCGGTGAACTCCAGTTGGCCGTGCTGATCGAGACCATGCGTCGCGAAGGTTTCGAACTAACCATCGGCAAGCCCCAGGTCGTCACCCGCGAGATCAATGGCAAGCGCCACGAACCGATGGAGCACGTCACCATCGACGCCCCCGAGGAGTTCATCGGGGCGATCACCACCCTGCTCGCCTCGCGCAAGGGCACCATGCTCGACATGGTCAACCACGGCACCGGGTGGGTCCGCCTCGAGTGGCGCATCCCCTCGCGCGGACTCGTCGGCATCCGCACCGAGTTCCTCACCGAGACCCGCGGCGCGGGCATGATGCACACCACCTTCGACGGGTACGAGCCCTGGTTCGGCGATTTGCGTACCCGCAGCCACGGCGCCCTGGTGGCCGACCGACGCGGCGTGACCACGTCGAACGCGCTCGAGGACCTCGAACCGCGCGGCGTGCTCTTCATCGGCCCCGGCGTCGACGTGTACGAAGGCATGATCGTCGGCGAGAACGCCCGTCTCGAGGAGATGAACGTCAACCCGACGAAGGAAAAGAAGCTCACCAACATGCGCGCCTCGGGTAGCGATGACACGGTCAAGCTCACCCCGCCCACCGTGTTCTCACTGGAGCAGGCCCTCGAGTTCATCGCCGATGACGAGGCCGTCGAGGTCACCCCGAAGTCCGTGCGTCTGCGCAAGACGGTCCTGAATCAGACCGACCGCGCGCGCGCCCGAAAGAAGAACGCCTGAGCCTCCGGTAGCATCGCTCCCGGAAGGATGTCAGAGCGGCCGAATGATCCGGTCTTGAAAACCGGCGTGGGTTTTGCCCACCGTGGGTTCAAATCCCACTCCTTCCGCCATGAACTGCGGTGTAGCCGGGCGTTCTAGCGCCCGGCTACCCGTGCTCGAAGGCTCGCCACCCACGCCTCTGCCTCTTCGCGTGCCGCCGACACTTCCACCCGGCGTTCGTGGGCGATGGCGCCGGTCACGGGATAGGAACCAAGAAACTTGACCCGGGCCAGGTGGGCCTGCAGGTCGACGAGGCAGTCGGCGACGACCTCATCGGCGACGTGTCCCTCAAACTCGATGATGAAGCAGTAGTCACCGAGGCCTGTCTTGGTGGGCCGGCTTTCGAGACGGGTCAGGTTGAGGTCGCGCGCGGCGAAGCGACCCAAGATCGCGTAGAGAGAGCCGGGACGGTCGGCGTCCTGGAAACACACGATGGTCGTGCGGTCGACCCCGGTGGGGGCGGCCACGTCGTCACGGGCGATGACCACGAACTTGGCCGCCCCCACCGGGGTCGACCGCACGACCATCGTGTGGTCGACCCCGGTGGGGGCGGCCACGTCGTCACGGGCGATGACCACGAACTTGGTGACATTGTCAGGGTGGTCCTCGATG
>CAXBRI010000079.1:0-6025 GCA_963978125.1 uncultured bacterium
AAGGCGATGGCCACGACCCAGGCGCCCGAGTTCGACGACAGCGCTGTTCTCGTCCCTGGCCCTCTTCGCCGCGCTGTCGTCGACCCAGGCGCCCGAGTTCGACGACAGCGCGGCGAAGAGGGCCAGGGACGAGAACAGCGCGAAGGTGCCGATGATGGCGCTGCGCCGCTCACCGATGCGCATGGCGACGTATCCGGCGATGGGCGAACACAACGAAAAGGTGATGGGCCGGAACACCGCGAGCCCGCCGACGGCCGCGATGGAGTAGCCAAACCCCTGCTCCATCAACAAGGGGAACATGAAGAAGGCGCCGAAGTAGGCGAAGTTGCCACAGGCGCGCACCACCATGGGCCACACGAAGTTTCGTGTGCGGAAGTACTGCGCCGGAATGAGCGGGTTTTCTGCCGTCGTGATGCGCACGATGAAGGCCACGAGCCCTAGCGCGCAGACCACGAAGGAACTCACCACAATCCACGAGCTCCATCCCGCGATCGAACCGAGCGACAGGCCCAGCATCAACGTCGAGACCGACAGGGACAACGTCCAGCTACCGATCCAGTCCATGCGACGGAACTCGGCGCGAGCCTTGGCCTTTTCTTCGTCCGAGTCGCGCGTGCGCGGCAAGATGGCGGCGACCACCACGATGGCCATGATCAGCAGCACGCACTGGAACCAGAACAGGGCGCGCCATCCGAAGGCCGCGATGATGGGCGAACCGACCGACACGCCGATGACCGGGCCACCGGCACCGATGAGGCTCCACCAGCCCATGGCCTTCACTCGTTCTTCCTTGGAGAAGACCATGTTGACGATGGCACCCGAGGCGGTGCCGGTCGCGGCCCCTTGAATACCGTCGAGGGTGCGCGCGAGCAACAGCGTGATGACGTTGGGCGCGAGCGCCGTGAGCACGGCCGACACGACGGCCCCGACCAGCCCCAGGAGGTAGAGACGGCGGTGGCCGAAGATGTCGCCGGTCTTGCCCAACACCGGTGCGGCCAGTCCGTAGGCGAGGAGCGGACCGACCATCGTCCAGGTAAGGATGGTCACGTTGGTGTGGAACTCCCCGGCCACCTTGGGCAGCGCCACGATGAAGACCGTGAAGGTGAAGTTCAACGAGAACAGGCCCGTGAGCAGGGCCCACAGCACCCACCACCGGTAGCGCGACGAGCTCGCGGCGCGTTCAGCCACGCGGGCACGAACCATCTTGAACCAGTTGAGGTCGCTACCCGCCTCGCCCCCGTGCGTGCCGAAGGCCGACCCACTCGGGTCGAGGCGTGCGTTCAGAAGGTCGTCGGGATTTTCCCGATCGAGCCGACCTTCGGTGGTCGACATCTACAGAATCGTGGGCAGCTGCGCGGCGAGGTCCGCCACGCTCCAGCGCTCCTGCTTCTCGAGGGTGTCGGTCATCGTCCAGTTCTGGAACTTGGCAACCTTGCCGCCCTGGACGAAGAAGACCTGGCCGGTCGCCGGGCAGTCGGCCATGGCGAGCGTGGCCACCAGCGGCGAGATGTTGGCCGGGTCCCACACGTCGAACTTCGCGGCGTCGCTGGGCTTGACCACGTGGTCCGAGAGACCGGGGGTCGACTCGGTCATGCGGGTGCGCGCGGCCGGGGCGATGGCGTTGGCCCGCACGCCGTAGCGGCCAAGTTCTTCGGCGATAATCACCGTGAAGGCCGCGATGCCCGCCTTGGCCGCGCCGTAGTTGGACTGGCCGACGTTGCCAATCAGACCCGAGGTCGACGAAGTATTGATGATCGAGGCCTGGACTTTTTCACCGGCCTTAGCCTTCTCGCGCCAGTAGTTGGCGGCGTGCTGGGTCGGGACGAAGTGCCCCTTCAGGTGCACGTTGATGACCGAGTCCCAGTCGCTCTCCGAGAGGTTCACGAGCACGCGGTCACGCAGGATGCCCGCGTTGTTCACGAGGATGTCGAGTCCACCGAAGGCCTCGACGGCACAGTCGATCATGCGCTTGCCGCCTTCCCAGTCGGCGACGTTGTCGTGGTTGGCGACAGCCTCGCCACCGAAAGCCTTGATCTCGGCGACGACCTCTTCGGCGGGGCTCTGCTGCGTGGCCGAGCCGTCGAGGGCTCCACCCAGGTCGTTCACGACGACCTTCGCGCCCTCGGCGGCGAAGAGCAGAGCGTGTTCCCGGCCGATTCCGCGTCCGGCGCCGGTGATAATGGCCACGCGGCCGTCGAGTGCACCCATGAGTTACCCCTTACTAGTCAGTAAATCGATACTAGTGAGGCCCGGGCGGGGGTGGGTCAGAGCGAACGACGCCAGAAATAGGGCGGTCGGGCGTGGGCGTGGTAGTGGTCGGGGATGTTGCGCATGTGGTCATCGACCGACCACGGCTCCTCGCCGAACACCTGCCCGGCAACCTCGGCGAGGCGGGCGTGAAGGTGGGCCTTCACCGTCTCGTCGGGGGTGGGGTCGTGACTGCGCCAGACGACCATGGGCACGAGACAGATCTCGCAGTCGGCGATCCAGCAGTGCTCGTCCTCGAAGTAGCGCGTCGTAATGACGGCCGCTTCGCAGAGGTCGCAGCTCATTTGACCGTGAGATTCACCGTGCTCAACCGCTTCACCGGAGTGCCCGGGGCGATCGATTGGGACACCACGGTGGACCAGGGCGAGTTCGGACTGTTGGTGTTGTAGTAAATCTCGTCCTTGAACGACAGGGCGTTGACCTGGGCGCGGGTAAGCCCCACGAAGTTGGGCATCGCCAGCGTGCCCTTGGGCAACGTGGTCGTGGTCGTGGCCGGCGTGCCCGTGGCGCCGGAGGTGCCCGTGGCCGACGGTCCGCTCGACAGGGCCAGGGTGACCGTGGCGCCCTTGGGCACCGAGAGCGGGTTGCGCGATCCGTTGTAGAGGACGAGCGCGACGCGACCGGCCGGCACGGTGGCCGAGTTCACGGCAGCCGACGCGGGACAGGCCGCATTGATGTTCAGCGACGCGAGCGCCGCGGTGGCCTGGGTGCAGTTGGACCCAACGATGGTCGTGGGCAGTGTGACGAGCTCGGGCCCGTCGGAGATGGTGACGTGAATCGTCGTTCCCGCCGGGGCTGAATTACCGCCCGAGGGGGTCTGGCTCATGATGGTGCCCGCCGCCACGGTCGCCGAGTTCACGTGGGAGCCGGCTTCGAGCGTGTAGCCGTCACCCTGCAACAACGCCCCGGCTTGGGCGAGGGTAAGGCCGGTCAGCGAGGGCACGGTGTGATGCGAGGAGAACAGACCGAGCTTGTAGGCCGCTCCGGCGCCCGCGCCGGCGACCACCAGGGCGATCGAGGCGACGAGGAACAAGAGGCGGCGCCGTCCGCTGCGCTCGAGATTGAAGTCGCTCATCTCGGTGGCCCGTGGCCTGCGACCCGGCACGTCGGCGCGCACCGGCTTCTGGGGGCCGGTGGGGCGTGGCGCGCGCACCACATCGTCGGGCGAGGGCGCGGAGAACCCGATGGTGTTGCGGGGCTCGGAGGGCGTGAAGCCACCGAGAATCGTCGGCGACGGGGTCCCCGACCACGTGAAGGGCAGGGCGTCGGGCGTGACCGCACCGAGCCGCGTGGCGAACTGAGAGGCCTCCAACCGGTAGTCGACGTCGGCGGTGGTGGCCTGGGCCAGCACCATGTCGAGGGTGCCCAGCTCACTGCGCACCGGTAGCGAGGCACCGAGGCGCGCGCGCAGAATCTCCTCGGGCGTCGACCCGTCAAAGGCGACGTCACCCGTGACCAGCTCGAAGATGATCAGACCGAGGCTGTACACGTCGCTGCGCGACACGGGACCCTCGCCGCGGGCCTGCTCGGGGCTGAGATAACGCGCGTCACGCAGGGAGAACTGTTCGCGGTAGGCCTCGCTGAGACCGGCCAGGGCCACGTCGGACACGCGCACGTGACCTTCGTCGTCGAAGAGCAGCTTCGAGGGCGTGAGACCCCCGTGAACGATTCCCTGGTCGTGCAAAGAGGACAGCGCCTCAGCGACGTCCCGACCCAGACTGGCCGCGTCCTCGACGCTGAGCGTCGTGCCGTCGGCCACGATGTCCTCGACGCTGCCACCGGTCAACAGTTCGGTGACCATGAACAAGACGTGGCTCTCGATGCCGCCGTCGTAGACGCGGGCCACGTGGGGGTGGCTCAAAGAGGCGGCGCGCACCACCTGGGCCCGGAAAGCCCGGCGGACGTCCTCGAGGGCGTTGAGTTCGGGGCGCAGGACCTTGATGGCCACTTCGCGGCCCAGAGACAGGTCTTCGGCCCGGTAGACCTCCACGGTCCGGCCGGTGCCGAGCACTTCGTCGAGCCGGTACCGGTCGACCAGAACGGTGCCAATCGAAAAAGTGGTTGCCACGCCCGACACTCTAGTGATGGCCTTAGTCCCACTCCCCGGTCGCCAGCAGGCGCTCAAATTGCTCGGCGGGAACGAGGGGCACGCCCAGTTCGGCGGCCTTGGTGAGTTTCGATGCACCCGGGGCCTCGCCCACCACCACGAAGGTCGTCTTCTTCGACACCGAACCCGGGGACGTGCCCCCGCGCGCCACGATCGCCGCCTCGGCCTCGTCGCGAGAGAACCCGGGCACCGCGCCGGTCACCACCACGACCTTGCCCGCGAGGGTCGGAGCGACCCCCGCCGACTGATCGGGTTCACTGAGTTCAACCCCGGCGGCCGAAAGGCGGGCCATTCGTTGAATCGTCTCGGGTTCGCGGGCGTAGACGAAGAGAGATTCGGCAATCACCGGTCCGATACCGGGTGCGGCCGCCAACTCCTCGAGCGAGGCCTGGGCGAGGCCGTCCCACGTGGAGAAAGTCGTCGCCAACGAACGGGCCGCGACCGGGCCGACGTGGCGGATACCGAGTCCGACCAACAACCGCGAGAGGGGTTGGCCCTTCGAGGCCACGATGTTGCCCGTTAGCGAGGTGGCCGAGAGTTCACCGAGTCCCTCGAGCGCGGCGATCGCCTCGACCGTGAGGTCGTAGAGATCGGCGACGTCACGCACCAGACCGGCCTCGATGAACTGCGCAACGCGTTGCTCGCCGAGTCCCTCGATGTCGAGCGCTCCTCGTGAGGCGAAGTGCACGACCGACTGGAGTAGCTGGGCCGGACAGGACGGGTTGACGCAGTAGGTGTCGGCCTCACCCTCGCGGCGCGTCAGTGCTCCCCCACAGTCGGGACACTCGCGGGGGAACGTCCACGCGGCTTTGCGGCGCTTGCCCTTCTCGGCGACGGCCCCGACGATCTCGGGAATCACGTCACCGGCCTTGCGCACGATGACCAAGTCACCCGGACGCACGTCCTTGAGGGCCACCTGATCCTCGTTGTGCAACGTGGCGAGCGACACCGTCGAGCCGGCGACGACGACCGGCTCGAGCACCGCATACGGGGTGACCCGACCGGTGCGGCCCACCGACACCTCGATGTCGATCAACCGCGTGGTTTGCTCCTCGGGCGGTAACTTGCGCGCGATGGCCCAGCGCGGCGCGCGGCTCGTCGAACCCAGTTGTTCACGTTGGGCGAGGTCGTCGACTTTGGCGACTACCCCGTCGATGTCGTAGGCGAGGTCGTGGCGGCGCTCTTCGAACCAGTGGGCGCGCTCGACGAGTGACGCGGTGCCGGTCACCACCGAGAACTCGGCGGCCGTGGGAAAACCCCACGCGCGCAGCCGCGCAATGGAGTCGGCGTAGGTGGCCAGGCCCAGGCGCTGGTCGTGGTCTACCAGTTGATAGGCGAGGAACGACAACGGCCGCTGGGCGGTGACGGCCGGGTCTTTTTGGCGCAGCGAACCGGCCGCGGCGTTGCGGGGGTTGGCGAAGGACTTGGCCCCGGCCGCGATTTGGCGTTCGTTGAGTTCGGCGAAGTCGGCGCGCGCCAGGTACACCTCGCCACGGACCTCGATACGACCCGCCGGGGCGCCGAGCAAGGTGGCCGGCACCGAGGCAATCGTGCGCACGTTGGCCGTGACGTCCTCACAGATCGGAAGAGCACACGTCTGAACTCCAGTCACGTGGCCTTATCTCGTATGCCGTCTTCTGCTTGAAAAAA
>CAXBRI010000080.1:0-5996 GCA_963978125.1 uncultured bacterium
GGGCCGTTCACGACGTTCGAAGCGGGGCTCGGGGCGCTCACTGCGCTCGGCGCGGGCCGGACGCTCACGACGCTCGAAGCGGGACTCGGCGCGCTCGCCTCGCTCGGCACGGGCCGGACGCTCGCGACGCTCAAACTTGGATTCGGAGCGTTCGACACGTCCGCGTGGCACCGGCTTGGCC
This sequence comes from uncultured bacterium, assembly GCA_963978125.1. Lineage (GTDB taxonomy): Bacteria > Actinomycetota > Acidimicrobiia > Acidimicrobiales > RAAP-2 > RAAP-2. The sequence continues at coordinate 182 of CAXBRI010000080.1, forward strand.
GAGCGAGTTGGGGTGTCGTCGAGTCGTTCGGCCGCATCGGCGTCATTCACCGCTCCGAGTCGAATCGGCTGGGCCTCTTCGGGCTCGTGGATGGTCGGGGTCAATCCGAGGGCACGCTGCAGGCGCTTCACGTGGCCAGCGGTGTCGTCGGACACGAGGGAGATCACTGCACCGGTGGCGCCGGCACGGCCCGTGCGACCCGAACGGTGCAGGTAGTCGGTGGCCTGAGTCGGCGGGTCGTAGTGAATCACGACGGGCAGCAGGTCGATGTGGATACCGCGGGCGGCGACGTCGGTGGCGACGAGCACCTGTGACTGGCCGGACTTGACCGCGCGCAAGGCACGCTCACGCTGGGCCTGGCTGCGGTCACCGTGCAGGGCCACGGCCGAGAAGCCGCGCTCGCCGAGCTGGCGAGCCAGGCGGTCGGCGCCGTGCTTGGTACGGGTGAAAACGATGGCGCGCTCATAGCGCTCCACAATTTCGGCGCAGAAGTCGGGGCGTCGGTCGCGTGGGACCTTCCAGAAGAAGTGGTCCACGTCGGAGGGCGCCTCTTCGCCGACGACGTCGTGGTGCGCGGCGTCATGGGTGAAGGTGTCGATGAGAGAACGAACGTCGGGGCCCATAGTGGCGGAGAACAACAGTGTCTGGCGCTCGGGGTGGGTTTCTTCGACAATGCGACGCACCGACGGGAGGAAACCCATGTCGGCCATGCGGTCGGCTTCGTCGATGACGACCATCCGCACGTCGCCGAGGTCGAGGGCGTTCTGAGACAGCATGTCCTCGAGACGGCCGGGGCAGGCAACGACGACGTCAACACCGGCTTGAAGGGCCTTGCGAGCTGTGTGGTACGGCGTGCCACCGTAAATGGCGAGGATGCGCCGACCACGGTCGGTCGTCAACTGGGCCAGTTCCTTTTGGACCTGTGCGGCGAGTTCGCGGGTGGGCACCAAGATCAAGGCACCGGGGCGGCGCGGACGTGAACCCTGGGTGAGGGCCATCACGGGCAGACCGAAGGCCAGCGTCTTGCCTGAACCGGTGGCCGCCTTGCCGACGACGTCGCGTCCGTCCAGGGCGTCGGGGATGGACACCTCCTGGATGGGGAAGGCTTCTTCGATAGACCGCGCGCTCAGGCGGTCACACAGGCGCGCAGGGACGCCCAGCTCAAGAAAAGTGGGGGACATGAAACTCCAATTGGTCTGGTTGCGAGTCCAACTCAAACCATCAGGAGTCGGTCTCCACCGCAATCTGCGGCAAAACAACGAAATGGCATCCTACACGGCATTAGGGCCCGGCGAAAGAGAAATCTTTTTGGTGCGGACGGAGGGACTCGAACCCACACTCCGAAGAACTGGTACCTAAAACCAGCGCGTCTGCCAATTTCGCCACGTCCGCTCGGTATCCACTCTAGGCACTCGCCGAAATTTCAGGAAGCGACGGGTAGATTGGAGCCCATGACAGTTGTTTCCATGGCCGAAGGACTCGGCAACCTTGACGTGAACCAGCGCCTCTTGCGCGAGCGAATCGTCTTCCTGGGCGAGACCGTGACCCAGTCGGCCGCCAACCGGGTGTGCTCCGAGCTCTTGTTGTTGGCAGCTGAGGACCCGACCAAGGACATCTCTTTGTACATCAACTCGCCCGGTGGCTCGGTGACCGACGGCCTGGCCATTTACGACACGATGCAGTACGTCCAGTGCGACATCCGCACCGTCTGCATCGGCATGGCCGCCTCGATGGGCCAGTTTCTCTTGTGCGCCGGCGCCAAGGGTAAGCGCTTCGCCCTACCGCACAGTCGCATCCTGATGCACCAGCCCTCGATGGGCGGCATGCAGGGGCAGGCGTCGGACATCGCGATTCAGGCCGAGCAGATCATCTACATGAAGAAGACGCTCGCCGAGCGCATCGCGTTCCACACCTCCCAGCCGCTCGAACGCATCGAGGCCGACTCCGACCGTGACCGGTGGTTCACCGCTCAGGAAGCGTTGGAGTACGGGTTCATCGACGCGGTCATTGAGCGTGCGACCGTGAGCACTGGGGCCTAGTGCCCGGAACTCACCGCAATCTGGAGAACACCCCAGTTCGCGTCGTGAGTGCTCGCGTCGGCCTCGGTCGGCGCCTGGCGAATCTCTGGTCGCGCCGGGAGTTGCTTGGCGGCCTAATTGTCTCCGATATCCGGATCAAGTACAAGGGTTCGGCCCTGGGTTTCGTGTGGTCGATGCTGGCGCCGGCGTTGACCCTGACCACCTACTTCCTGGTGTTCTCCGTCTTGTTGAAGAACGGCGTGCCGAACTTCGCCCTCTATCTCTTCAGCGGTCTCGTCGTGTGGAACTTCTTCCAGAACGCCGTCACGGCTGCGACGGGTGTGATCGTTGATCGCGCCGCCCTCGTGAAGAAGGTGGCCTTTCCTCGCGAGATTCTCCCACTGGCCAACGTGGGTAGCGCCGCGGTGTATTTCGTGAGCCAATTGACCGTCCTCGCTGCCTTCATGGCGGTGACTGGTCACGCACCCGACTGGGGATGGCTGCCGCTTCTGCCGCTGTCGTTCATCGCCCTCTATCTCTTCACCGCCGGCGTGGCGATGGTCGTGTCGGCGCTCACGGTGTACCTCCGCGACGTCAAGCACCTGATGGAGGTGGCTCTCCAGTTGTGGTTCTGGGCCACGCCGATCGTCTACTCCTACGAGAACGCCATCGCCGCCCCGTTGCACCGACATGGTCTGGCCACGCTGTACTTCTTGAACCCACTGGCGCTCATCGTGCTGACCTTCCAGCGGGTCTTCTACGTTGCCACGACGGTGACGTCCACGACGGCGTCGGCTTCGCTCCACGTGTTGCCCAGTTGGCCCTACTCCACATTCCTCGAGGTGAACCTGGGCCTGATCGCCGTAATGCTCGTGTTTTTCCTCGTGGCCGAGGCCGTCTTTGGGCGCCTCGAAGAGAACTTTGAGTCGACGCTCTAATGACCACCGTTATCGACGTCGCGGGCATCACCAAGAACTTCACGATTCACCACGAACGCCATCAGTCGCTCAAGGAGCGGCTGTTGCACCCCCGGTCGGGGCGCACGGAGAGATTCGTGGCGCTCGATGACGTGAACTTCTCGGTGGTTCAGGGCGAAACGGTGGGCCTGCTCGGTCACAACGGCTCAGGTAAGTCCACTCTGCTCAAGTGCATCTGCGGTGTCTTGAAGCCGACCCGTGGTGAAATTCGACTACGCGGGTCCCTTGCGGCGCTGCTCGAGTTGGGAGCAGGGTTCCAGCCCGAACTCTCGGGTCGCGACAACGTTTACCTCTACGGTGCCATGCTGGGTTTTTCGCGCCGACAGATTGACGCCATTTTCGACGACATCGTCGAGTTCTCCGAGATCGGCAACTTCATCGACACGCAGGTCAAGTTCTACTCCTCGGGTATGTACGTGCGCCTCGCTTTTGCGGTCGCCGTGAACGTGGACCCCGACATCCTCGTGGTCGACGAGGTTCTCGCCGTGGGTGATGAACGCTTCCAGGCCAAGTGCATCGACCGGATTCGCCGTTTCCAGGACGAGGGCCGGTCGATTCTTCTCGTCACCCACAACGCCGACCAGGTGCGCACCTTGTGCACACGGGCCGTCGTGCTCCAACAGGGTCAACTGGTCGCCAACGGGGCGGTCTCCGACGCCCTCGGTGTCTTCCGGGCGCACCTGCTTGAGGCAACCCAGAGCGAAGCGGCCCGCGAGTCGGCCGCGTCGATTTCCATAGAGGCCGTCACGTCGCCCACCGGTTCGTTCGATGTCCGTCACGGTGGCGGGCTGGCACTCGACGTCACCGTCTCGGCGAGCCAACCCGTCGGCGCTCGACTCGTACTAGAGGTCTACAGCCGCGAGGGACAATTGGTCAGCCGCTCCGACCCCCACTCCGCACCGGTGCAACTCCAAGCCGGGGCCACGGTCGTGGGCATCGACTTCGCCGACGTCCCCCTGCTGGACGGTGTGTACGAGATCAACGTCGGGCTCATTGACGAGCACGACGCGGTGCTGGCCTGGCGCGAGGGCGCCGCGGCCATGCAGGTCACCTACGACGGCCGCGAGCGCGGTCTCGTCGAGTTGGCTCCGCGCCTACGCGGCTAGGCGCGGGAAGCGACGAAGTCGTGACAGCGGGCCGAGTTTCCCGACGTTGAAGGGGCGGTCGGCACACTCGAGCATCCGGCGGTCACCGCGGGAGTTGCCGTAGGCGTAGATGAGGGGAGTGGTGGCGTACCCGCGACCGGTGATCCACTCGTCGAGGCGGCGCATCTTCTCCGTGCCCCGACAGTTGCGCCCGAGGTAACTGCCCGTCAAGTTGCCCCGAGGGTCGACCGCGAGGCGGGTGCCGCAGAAGCCGTGTGCCCGAAGCTGTTCGGCCATCACCCCGACATACAACTCGGGCGAGGCGGACACCAGCACGACGTCATGTCCCTGCTCGAGGTGCCAGGTGAGTCGAGTCATTACGGCCGGTCGGCCCTCGTGGTCGAGGTGCTCACGGGCGAACTCCCGGGATACGGCCGACACGTGATCGGCGGAGCGACCCTGCAACGTGGCTCGAAACAGGCGTTCTTTGGCCTGGTCGGCCGCTGCGCCCGAACGCAGACCTCCGACGATCAACGGAACGGCCAACCGGAGGGAAGCCCGGTACACCCGCGCCAAACCCGCATTGGCGACCAGCCAGGGGAAAACGGAGCCTCCGTCGGTCAAGGTCCCGTCGAGGTCAAAGGCGGCCACCACGGGCCGGAGGTCGTCGGTCACCGTTTCAGTTTCGCAGGTGTCGTAGGGACGACAGGCATATTCCTACAAATCTGATAGAAAAAGCATGGTTTTAATCGTGAACCACTAAATTGGCTGAGTCCGCCGAAAGGGCGGGCTGAGACGAAGGAGATCAGATGTCAATCCGTTTGGGTGACGTGGCCCCCGACTTTACGGCGGAGACCACCGAGGGCACCGTCAAGTTCCACGAATGGCTCGGCGAGGGCTGGGGAATATTGTTTTCGCACCCCAAGGACTTCACGCCGGTGTGCACCACCGAGCTGGGTGCTTTCGCCGCGCGCAAGGCCGAGTTCGACAAGCGCAACACCAAGTTGATCGCGGTGTCGGTCGACGACGTTGAGAGCCACAACCGTTGGAAGGCCGATATCGGCGAAACTCAGGGCACGCCCCTCAACTTCCCGATCATCGGTGACGAGAACCGCACGGTGGCCAACCTGTACGAGATGATTCACCCCAACGCGAACGACACTATGACGGTGCGCAGCGTGTTCATCGTCGGACCGGACAAGAAGGTCAAGCTGACGCTGACCTACCCGGCATCGACGGGACGCAACGTGGACGAGATCATCCGCGTGCTCGACTCGCTGCAGTTGTCGGCCGCCTACCCGGTCGCCACGCCCATCAACTGGAAGGACGGCGACGACGTCATCATCGCCTTGTCGGTGAGCGACGACGACGCTAAGTCCAAGTTCCCCAAGGGCTTCCGCAAGGTCAAGGACTACCTGCGCTTCACGCCGCAGCCCAACAAGTAATCGACGCACACACACAAAGCCCGGTCGCCACGGCGACCGGGCTTTGTGCTGTCCGAACTACCCCAGAACGGTTTCGCGCAACTCGCGCTTGAGCACCTTGCCCTGAGGGTTGCGAGGAAGCGGCTCAGCGCGGAAGAAGTAGCGCGACGGCACCTCGAATCGTCCAAGGTGTCCACCCACGAACTGTGATAACTCCTCGTCGGAGGCTGTCATGCCGGGACGCAACACGATGACGGCGGCGACCTCCTCACCCAGGGTCGGGTGGGGAACGCCAATCACCGCACAGTCCG
>CAXBRI010000081.1:0-5948 GCA_963978125.1 uncultured bacterium
GCGATCTCGTCGAGCTCTTCACGCAGCGCCTGACGGAGTTCCGGCAGGTCTTCGTGGCGGCGGTCGGCGTCGACGAACGTGATCATGTGCGCCGCGAAGTAGATGACCTTCTCGAGCTGCTTGGCCTTCAGCTCCTCCTTGGGCGCGGTGCCCATGAGGAGGTAGGCCAGCCACGAACGGGTGCCGCGCAGGTACCAAATGTGCACGACCGGAGCCGACAGGGCGATGTGGCCCATGCGCTCACGGCGAACCTTGTCACTGGTGACCTCAACGCCGCAACGCTCACAGACGATGCCCTTGAAGCGCACGCGCTTGTACTTGCCACAGGCGCACTCCCAGGCCTTCTGCGGTCCGAAGATCTTCTCGCAGAAGAGACCGTCGCGCTCGGGGCGCAGGGTGCGGTAGTTGATGGTCTCGGGCTTCTTGACCTCACCCGAGGACCAGCTCTTGATGTTCGACGCAGTGGCCAAGCCAATGCTCAGCTCCTGGAACTGGTTTACGTCGATCGGGCTCATGACAACTTCCTTTCGGCGGCGCGGCGGGCGTCCTCTTCGTCACTGCCACGTTCGGGACGACTGATGTCGATGCCCAGCTCGCGGGTGACGGACAGGAAGTCCTCTTCGGTGTCGGCGAGGTCGACGCGATGGTGCAACTGGTCGCGCACCTCCACGTTCAGACACAGCGACTGCATTTCCTTGATCAGAACCTTGAACGACTCGGGGATCCCCGGCTCGGGCAGGTTGTTGCCCTTGACGATGGCCTCGTAGGCGCGCTCGCGGCCCTTCATGTCGTCGGACTTGACGGTCAACAACTCCTGCAGCGCGAAGGCCGAACCGTAGGCCTCGAGGGCCCACACTTCCATTTCTCCGAAGCGCTGGCCACCGAACTGGGCCTTACCACCCAACGGCTGAGCCGTGATCATCGAGTACGGACCGGTCGAACGGGCGTGAATCTTGTCGTCGACCATGTGGGCCAGCTTCAAGATGTACGCGTAGCCGACCGAGATCGGGTTGTCATAGGGCTCGCCGGTGCGGCCGTTGTACAACGTGACCTTGCCATCGTGGTCGCCCGACAACAGACGCATTCCGTTCTCTCCGTCCACGTTCAATGTGGCGAAGGTCTCCTGAATGGTCGGCTTGCCCGACGCGGCCTTCTCGTCCCAGTGAGCACCGTCGAACGACGGGGTGGCCACGTAGACAGCCGGCTCCGTGCGCGGACGGGTCTTGCGGTACGGACGGTTCTTCGCGTCGCGCTGGTCGGCGTGACCCGAGGTGCCCTCGGCCGGGTTGACTTCGATGCCCTGCCAGCCGTGGCGGGCCGCGTAGCCCAGGTGACTCTCGAGCACCTGACCCACGTTCATACGGCTCGGCACACCGAGCGGGCTGAGGATGATGTCGACGGGCGTACCGTCGGCCAGGAAGGGCATGTCCTCTTCGGGGAGAATCTTCGAGATAACACCCTTGTTGCCGTGACGTCCGGCGAGCTTGTCACCCTCGGAGATCTTGCGCTTCTGGGCGACGTAGACCTTGACGAGCTTGTTCACGCCGGGCTGCATCTCGTGGTCCTCGTCGCGGCTGTACACCTTGACGTCGATGACCTTGCCGGCCTCACCGTGGGGAACCTTCAGCGAGGTGTCACGCACTTCGCGAGCCTTCTCACCGAAGATGGCGCGCAGCAGGCGCTCTTCGGGTGTCTGCTCGGTCTCACCCTTCGGTGTGACCTTACCGACGAGGATGTCACCGGGCTGAACCTCGGCACCGATGCGCACAATGCCGCGGTCGTCGAGGTCAGCGAGGATGTCTTCGGGCAGGTTCGGGATATCGCGGGTGATTTCTTCCTCACCGAGCTTGGTGTCACGCGCGTCAATCTCGTATTCCTTCACGTGGATCGAGGTCAACACGTCGTCGCGCACCAGACGCTCGTTCAAGATGATGGCGTCCTCGAAGTTGTAACCCTCCCACGGCATGTACGCCACGAGGAGGTTCTTACCGAGGGCTAGCTCACCGTTGCTCGTGGAGGTGCCGTCGGCGAGGACGGTGCCGTACTCCACGGCCATTCCCACCTTCACGTCGGCCAGGAACTTCTGGTTGATCGACGTGTCCTGGTTCGAACGACGGAACTTGTTAAGCGCGTAGGTCTTCTTGCCGAGCTTCTTACCGTGGCGGTCCGTCTCGTCCTTGTCGTACTCAACGGTGATCCAGTCACCCGACATGGCCTTGACGACACCCTTGCCCTCAGCGAGCAACACGTCGCCCGAGTCGAGCGCGGCGCGCGCCTCCATGCCGGTGCCCACGAAGGGAGCCTCGGGCATGACGAGCGGCACAGCCTGCTTCTGCATGTTGGCGCCCATCAGTGCGCGCTGGGCGTCGTCGTGCTCCACGAAGGGAATGAGCGACGTCGCGACCGAGATGATCTGGGTCGTCGAGACGTCCATCAACTCGACCTCTTCGGCCTTGACAAAGTCGATCTCCGAGGTGGTCGATGATGACTTGTTGGCCGCACCGACGCGCAGACCCGTACCGGCCGGACCTCGACGCACGAGCACGCGGTCGGCGACAATCTTGCCGTTGGCGTCGATCTCGGTGTTGGCCTGGGCGATAACGAAGCGCTCTTCCTCGTCGGCGGTGAAGTACTTGATCTCACCGGTGACGCGGCCGCCCTCGACCACGCGGTACGGCGTCTCAATGAAGCCGTACTCGTTGATGCGGGCGTAGGTCGCCAGGTAGCCGATCAGACCGACGTTCGGGCCTTCGGGGGTTTCGATGGGGCACATGCGGCCGTAGTGCGACGAGTGAACGTCACGCACTTCGAGACCGGCGCGCTCACGCGAGAGACCACCGGGTCCGAGCGCCGACAGACGACGCTTGTGGGTCAGACCCGACAGCGGGTTGTTCTGGTCCATGAACTGGCTCAGCTGGGAGGTCGCGAAGAACTCCTTGATGGCCGACATCACGGGACGGATGTTCACCAGGGTCTGGGGCGAAATGGCCTCGACGTCCTGGGTGTTCATGCGCTCACGCACGACGCGCTCCATACGCGACAGACCAGTGCGCAGGGCGTTCTGGATCAGCTCGCCGACGCTGCGGATGCGGCGGTTGGCGAAGTGGTCCTGGTCGTCGATGCGGTACGTCGTCTCCTTGGCCGTGCGGTCACGGGCCAGATTGAGCAGGTAGGTCGTCGCGGCGAGCACCTCGGCCTTGGAGAGCACGTGCAACTCGGGGTTCGGACGCTCGAGAACGTCACCGAACAGTTCGACGTTCTTCGCGACTTCGTCGCCGAGCTTGCGGTCGAGCTTGTAACGGCCGACGCGGCTGAGGTCGTAACGCTTGTCGGAGAAGAAGGCGCCCTCGAAGTACTGACGCGCGGCTTCGACGGTCTGCACCTCACCCGGGCGGGCGCGACGGTAAATCTCGAGCCACGCCGTCTCCTGACTGGCGCGCTGGAAGTTCTCGGGCGAGTCCTCGAACTGGTACTTCTCCATGTGCTTGAGGATGTCGCTGTGCGCCTTCTTCCAGTCGCTGTGCCACTGGTCCTCGAGGAAGTCGAAGTGCTCGACGAACTTCAAGAAGAAGGCCTCGTCCAACGCGGGATCGAGCGCGCGCAACAAGGTGAAGATGGAGATACGGCGCTTGCGGGCGATACGCGCACCGGCGTTGGCCGACTTGTTCTTCTTCTCTTCGAGGTCGACCTGGAGCCACTCACCGCGGCTCGGGTGAATGGTGCCTTCGAAGGCAACCTTCTCATCCTTACCGGGCTGGAACAGCACGCCGGGCGAACGAACCAACTGGCTCACCACGACACGCTCGGTGCCGTTGATGATGAAAGTGCCCTCGTCGGTCATGAGCGGGAAGTCGCCCATGAAGACGATCTGCTCTTTGATCTCACCGGTGTTGGAGTTCAAGAAACGCGCACGCACGAAGATCGGGCGGCTGTAGGTGGTCGCGCGCTGACGGCACTCGTCCACGGTGAACTTCGGCGGGCTCGTCAGGTCCGGATCGTCCGGATCGAACTCGAGCTCGAGCGAGAGGTGCTGAGTGAAGTCCTGGATCGGCGAGATGGACTCGAAAGCCTCACGCAGACCCACCTTCATGAACTGATCGAACGACTCGCGCTGAATGGCGAGCAGGTCGGGCAGGTCGTGCGCCTCACCAAGAGCGGAGAAGTTAAAGCGTGCCGGTGTAGAGAGCCGAGACGTCAACGGTCAAACCTCCGTGTCGAAGAGTGAAGAAAGCGGTGCGGTCGTGAAACGGAGCGACTGGGCGTGAAGGGACGACGAAGTCGGGCGCAGAGACACGGTCTGACAACACTAGTGGTTGCCTCGGGCGTGGTCAAACAGGGATTGGCCGGGCCAATCCCCCCGCGTCGCGGTTGGCGCCACCCTAGAGCCCTCCTGGGGCCGGGTCAAGCACCCCAGAGGGGCCGAACAGCACGAATCCCCGGCCGCACGCGGCCGGGGATTCGCAGAAAATGCGGTAATTCGGTCTTACTTGAGCTCGACCGTGGCGCCGGCGGCCTCGAGAGCGGCCTTGGCCTTCTCGGCGTCGGCCTTCGAGACCTTCTCCAGGACGGGCTTGGGGGCGCCGTCGACGAGGTCCTTGGCTTCCTTCAGACCCAGGCTCGTGAAGGCGCGAACCTCCTTGATGACCTGGATCTTCTTGTCGCCACCGTCGACGAGGATCACGTCGAAGTCGCTCTTCTCTTCGGCAGCCTCGCCGCCACCGGCTCCGCCACCGGCGGCCGGGGCCGCGGCCGCAACGGCCACGGGGGCCGCGGCGGTCACGCCGAACTTCTCCTCGAACTCCTTGAGGAGTTCGCTGAGCTCAATAACGGTCAACGACGCGATGCCGTCGAGAATCTGGTCCTTGGTCAAAGTGGCCATGATTGTTCCTTTCGTGTTGGTACTGCGGTTGTGGGGTTATTCGGCCGGTTCGCTCGCGGCGTCCTCAGTGGGCGCCTCGGTGGTGTCGGAGTCGGCGGGAGCCTCCTCCGCGACCTCCGCGACAGGAGCCGCGGCGTCGTCGCTCGCCGCCGGAGCGGCTTCCTCGACCCCGGCCGGAGTCTCGGCGGCCGGCTCGGCCTGCGGAGCGGTGGACGAGCCACCCTTTTCCACGAGGGCCGAGAGGCCGTAGGCGAAGTTTTGCGGGACGGCCTTCAACAGGCCAGCCATAGTGCGCATCGGCGACGCAATGAGACCGGCCAGCTGGGCGAGGAGAACCTCGCGGCTGGGCAGGTCGGCGAGCGCCGTCAGATCCTTGAGAGCGAGGGCCTTGCCGTCGAGCACGCCGCCCTTGAGGACGAGCGTCGGGGTGGCCTTGGCGAAGTCGCGCAGGGCCTTGGCGACGGCCGAGATGTCACCGTCGACGAAGGCGATGGCCGTGGGGCCCTCGAGGAACTCGCCCATCGGCTCGACGGACGTGCCGGAGATTGCGCGACGCACGAGGGTGTTCTTGAAGACCTTGTAGTCGGCACCCAGACCGCGCAGCTGACGGCGCAGCGTCTGAATCTCGGCCACGGTCATGCCGCGGTACTCGGTGACGACGGCCGTGGAGGTAGCGGCAACCTTGGCCTTGACCTCGTCGACGGCTTCAACCTTTTCGGGGCGAACCTTGCTCACTGTGACTCCCTGTCCGGATACCGCCCGGTACGGGCTTCGGACATCCCAAGTCACGGGGGTTAACCCGGAACTCCTCGTCAGGCGGACTCACGTCCTTTACGCACTTTCGTGCACCGGATGTCTTCGGCGTTCTTCAAAAACTGTGTGCCCGTCGCCGGGCAGGTGTCCCACTGTAGTGGCGGGCCGGCGGGCCCGTCAAAATCAGGCGGGGACGAGCTCCTCGTCACGGCTACGCGACGGGTCAATCTTGACTCCCGGGCCCATCGTCGAGGAGATGGTCACCGAGAGAACGTAGCGACCCTTGGCGCTCGCGGGCTTCACGCGCAGCAACTCG
>CAXBRI010000082.1:0-5843 GCA_963978125.1 uncultured bacterium
TTTTTTTAATGATACGGCGACCACCGAGATCTACACTCTTTCCCTACACGACGCTCTTCCGATCTCCGAGTAAACCCCAGTGGCGTAGTGGAAATTGGCTCTAGTAGTCCGAGCCGTCCGTCTCGCGAACGGCCCACCAGAACACGCCGCGCGACATCGTTGAGCTGGCCCGCTCGGCCCGGGTCTGATTCACCAGGCGCCGAACCTCCCGCGCTTCCCCGTCTTCGGGTGCGGCCAACCAGGCCATTTCCGCTAAATGTCCGGCAATTCGCTCGTCTGACTCGACCCCCGTCGCTATCAGGGTTCGGGCGCGCTGGCACAGCGCCGCCACGCCTCCGGCCAGGGAGGCGTACTCGGCGGCGAGCAGCCGGTCGTCGGCCGGCTTGAGTCGCGCGGCGTTCCCGTCCCACCATCCGGCGTAGCGGCGCCAGATGTTACGAACCACGAACTCGGGTTCGTCGTAGAGGGGCTTGAGGTAGGGGCGCTCGGCCAAGTGAGCCGGGGGCTTGACCTCGGCGACGATGTCGTTGAGTCGCCAGCCCTCGTTCATGCGGCGGACCGTCTCGGTCTCCAGGTACTCCAGGTACTCGGCGGTCTCTTCCATGGTCTGGAGAATTTTGTCGCCTCCGAAGATGGGAAGACCGTGGCCGGGAAGCAACACCTCGGCACCGAGTCCGGCGATGGTGCGAAGGGCCTGGGCCCACTCGCGCGCGAAGCGCTGTACCTTCTGAGGGTTGCCGCAGTTGGGGGTCACCCAGATAAAGAGGTCACCGGTGAGGACGATGCGGTCCTCGGGCATCCAGATCAGCGTGGCGTCGTCGGTCTCGCCCATCTGGTGGGTGAGCTCGAAGGTTCGCCCACCCACGCTGAGGGTGAGTGCGTTGTCGTAGGTGACGTCGGGGTAGCGAAAATCGACGTTCCACACGAGGTCGGCCGAATTGAACTGGCGACGATTGACGACCTGATTCAGACCCTGGGTGTAGCGGTAACGGTCGAAGCGGTCGACCACTTTGCGGTGAGCCACCACCCGGGGCAGGGGCCAACCCTTGTCGCGGGCTTCACGGTCGAAGTGGTGCGCACCGTGCACGTGGTCGAAGTGTCCGTGCGTGTAAATAATCGTGTGCACCGGTTGATCGGACCACTCGCGCACGACCCGGAAGAGATTGTCGGCCGTGATGGGGCTGCCGCAGTCAACGAGCACGAGTCCCTCGTCGGTCGTGATGGCCGACACGTTGCCGAAGTTCGCGAAGTACGCGACGTGGTCATTGATGTCGAGGAAGACCTCGGACGTGCGCTGACCCATCGGGTTGCCGCGCAGGGTCGGCCGTTCACCCCTCCAGATGGAGTCGGCGAATTCGGACAGCTCGGACACGCCGAGCGTTACTGCGCGCTGTCGGCGGGCTTGTCGGCCTTCGCGGCGTCGCCATCCTTGGTGGCATCGGTAACTTTGCTCGCCTTCACGCCCTTTTCGAACTCATTTTTCGCCGAGCCGAGGTTACGAGCCAACTTCGGGATAGCCGAACCACCAAAAATCAAGACGGCCACGACAATGACCACGATCAGCAGGTCCGGGCCAAAGATTTCTGCAAACATGCGACCTCCTTCGGTGCGACCCTCAGCGTAGTGCGTGAGGGCTCGTCGTGGGTGGTCGACATCTGGCCATAAGAATGGCCAGATGCCCACTCCCTCGGAAACCCGGCGTACCGCGCTCGGTGTGTCGTTCACGGTGGGCCTCTACGGCGTTGCCTTCGGCGCAGCCGGCGTGGCGGCCGGCTTTTCGGTGTGGCAAACGTGTTTGTTTTCACTTTTGGCATTTACCGGAGCCAGTCAGTTTGCCGCCGTCGGCGTGGTGGCGGCCGGGGGCAACCCGCTGAGCGCGGTGTCGACCGCCGCGTTAGTTGGCACGCGTAACGCTCTGTACGGCCTCCAGATGGCCCCGGTGGTGCAGTCGTCAGGTTGGCGGCGCCTGCTCGCGGCCCAACTCACTATCGACGAGTCCACCTCAGTGTCTCTCGTGCAAGCACCACTTGGGGCCGGGGCCATGCGCGCGGGCTTCTGGCTCACCGGGGCCGGCGTCTACATCTTCTGGAACATCTTCACGGTGGCCGGCGCACTGGGAGCGTCGGCGCTCGGCAATCCAGCCGGTTGGGGTCTCGACGCCGCGGTACCCGCCGCGTTTCTGGGTCTGCTCTGGCCGCGCCTCATGACGCCCTACTTGCGCGCGGTGGCCGCTGTCTCGGTGGTGGTCGCCCTGTTGCTCACCCCGTTGATGGCGCCGGGACTCGCCACCATCTCAACCGCGGTCGTGGCGATTGTCATGGGGTGGCGAGAACGATGAGCGGGGTCGGACTCTGGATTGTCGTTATCGCCACCGGCGTCGTGTGCTTCGTCACCAAGCTGCTCGGTCACGTCGTGCCCCAGAATTGGTTGGCGCATCCACGTCTTCAGCGGGTGAACGCGCTCGTTCCCTTGGCACTGCTGTCCGCCCTCGTGGTGGCCCAGAGCGTGGTCGTCCACGCGCGCATCGTCATTGATCACCGACTCGCCGGCCTCTGCGTGGCGGTCGCGGCGTTGTGGGCGAAGTTGCCGTTTTTGGTTGTCGTGGTGGGCGCCGCTGTCACGTCGGCACTCGTGGTGCACCTAGCCGGCTAGGGCCACTCCGAGAACCATCGCCGCGAGTGACGCCACCGCACCGAGTCCGGCCCACGCACCGCGGGCCGACGCCGTCGTCGCCTTGGTGTGACGCCAGGCACTCCAACCGGCGAGAGCAACCGTGGCCATCTTGATGTCAAAGGCGAGGTGCCACGATCCCGGCGCATCGGTGGGGTGAACGGCCGCGAAGTTCCAGAAACCGGTGACGACCAGAACCCAGAACGCCGGCCAGCTCAGACGACCAAAGGCCCGGGCCAGTCGCGCTGGAGCCTCATCCCCGAGACCCCGGGCCACCGGCACGAGTCCGGCCATCGTGAACTGACCACCCACCCAGATGCACGCGGCGAGCACGTGCAGTGAGAGTCGAAGAACGGCGAGTCCGTCGGCGAGCGCCGGAGCGTTCGACATCACTTACCCTGCCAGTTCGGCGCACGCTTCTCGGCGAAGGCAATCGCACCTTCCATGGCGTCGGCGCTGCGACCGATGGTTCCGAAGGCGTCATTGTTGAGCGGCCAGGACTCTTCTTCGGTCAACTCGAGAGACTTGCGAATGACGTCCTTGGACACGCGCACCGCGAGGGGGGCATTCGCGGCGATGCGCTCGGCGAGGGCGATGGCCTCATCGAGCACGCGCTCCCCGGGCACGACACGGTTCACCAGTCCCAAGGCGAAGGCGCGAGCGGCATCGACGGGCTCACCGGTGAGTGCCATCTCGTAGGCGACGGCGAGCGGGATTCGCTTACCCAGTCGGATGATGCCACCACCGCCGGCCACGAGGCCGCGCTGCACTTCGGGGATACCGAACTTGGCGTGGTCGGCCGCGATGACCATGTCACAACTGATCATCATTTCGAAACCACCGGCCAGGGCCGAACCGTTGGCCGCGGCGATGAGGGGCTTGGGGAAGACGCGCGTGGTGATGCCGCCGAATCCCTTGTCGGTCACGGGGAACTCGCCCGTGGCGAAGGCCTTCAGGTCCATGCCCGCGGAGAAGGCCTTGTCACCGGCGCCGGTGAGCACCACGACCCAGACGTCATCGTCGGCCTCGCACTCGTCGAGAGCTTCGCTGAGCGCGACGGCCGCGGCGCGGTTCATCGCGTTGCGGGCCTCGGGGCGGTTGATGGTCAGGATCTCGACGTGTCCACGTCGTTCGCGCAGCAGTTCATCGGCCATGGGGGTTCCTTTCGGTCTGTCCCGCTAGAAAGTAGTTGACTTTGGCGCCCGGAGCGCCGTGCGAGACTGTCGGCGTGACGAACCGCGTACTGGCCGCCCTCGACGGGTACGCCACCGAGGGCGGATACGACGTGTCCGGAGGCTTGGCCACCTGTTACAGCCCGGTCGTCGCCCTGGGCCGGGTCGAAGGACCCGGTGAGGCCCGGGGTCTGTGGCCCGATTTCGCGGGCGTCGTCGAGGCGGCGCGTCAGGCGGGAACGGGACTACGAATCACACCCGAATGGACCCGCGTCGAACCTCGACCGGGGGAGGTCAACCGTGGCGCCCTTGAGACGTACGCCGCGTTGGTCTCACGGGCCCGCACCGCGGGCCTCGAGGTCACCGTGTGTCTCGTGGACGCGGTGTGGCCGGCCTGGTGCGGCCAAGAAGCGTGGCTGCTGCCGTGGGTTGTCGACGCGCTGTTCGAGCACGCACACCGGGTGGCCGAGGCGATCCCCGAGGTGCCAATCGTCGTGATGGCCGACGCGGCGCGACTCATCGACGGAGGATTTCTCGAGTCGTTGCTGCCACCGTGGCGTCGGCGAGCATCACGAGAAGCCGACTACGCCCACCATCACATGGGCCAGTTGCTCGAGCGTCTGCGGGCCACGCCACTGGGTGGCCGCCTGGTTGGCAATTGGCGCACTGTGTCACCGGCGGCGTTCCGCGCGGGTGACGCGGGTGGGGGAGTCGACGAGATTCACGTCACTTCGTTGCTCGCAGGTGCGGGTCCGACCTCCGCGCGAGGACTCTTCGAAATCATCGACGGCGAGTGGGTCCCTACGGACGCTCGTCGGTAGGTTCGGGGTGGCCCCGGCGCCACTGCTCATCGGCCGCTTCGTCTCGACGCCGGCCCCGCACGTGCACCACGATGGCGAGGGTCACCACCACGACGAGCAGACCGATGCCGGCCCATGAGGCGTACTTCTCGATGCGGTTGAGCGCCGATCCGGCGTAATAACCCAAGAGGGTGAATCCGATTCCCCACACGAGACCGCCGAGAGAGTTGGCGATGAAGAAGCGGCGATAGTGCAACCGACTCATTCCCGCCAGGCCGGGCATCACCGCTCGCAAGAAGGCGGTGAAGCGTCCCACGAAGACGTAGAACGGACCGCGGCGGTGCAAACCGTCGAGCGCGCGCTCGAGGGCGACGCGTCGATGACGGATGATGGGGAGTCGAAGCAAGCTGTCGCCATACTCGCGGCCGATGGCGTAGCCGACCGAGTCACCGACGATGGCCGCGACGACGACCAGCACACAGAGAAGCCCGATATTCACCCGACCCTGGCTGGCGATGACGCCGGCCACGATGACGGCCGTTTCGCCCGGTAAGACGAATCCGATGAAGAGGGCCGCCTCACCGAAGACGAGTAGCACCACCAACCCGTAGACGAGCAAGCTCGGTAGGCGGTGCAACTCGTGCAGAACGAGGGAGACGATGGTGGCCACATCCCAAGTTTGCCCGATAAATGTTCTCTAAGGGAGCCCAGTGGGAAGTGCGTCGGCTCGTAGCCTGCATGGTTATGACTCCTGCTCGCCAACCACGTGCGCTCTGGCCGGTGCGGGGCTGGGCCCTGGCCGAATGGGCGCTGATGCCGCTTCGCCTCTTTCTCGGCGTGACGTTCACGTTCGCCGGACTGCAGAAGCTGGCGAACCCGTTGTTCTTCAACGCGCAGTGGAGTGGCTCGGTGCAGGTGCAGTTCGCGAACTCCGCCCGGTTCAGTCCGCTGCACGGCATCTTGTCGCACCTCGTCGGTGCCGCCAAACCCCTGGGCATCTTGATTGCCCTGAGCGAAGTCGCGGTGGGCGTCGGCGCGTTGTTAGGACTGTGGACACGGGTGGCGGCCATCGGCGGGGCGGGCATCCCCGTGTTCGTGCTCGACCTGCGTCATCCGGTCGACACCGGCGGCCTGTACATGACGCTCGAGCTGGCGATCGCCGCGGCGGGGGCCGAGCTGGGCATGAACCCGTTCGACCAGC
>CAXBRI010000083.1:0-5842 GCA_963978125.1 uncultured bacterium
CTATTTGGCCGATAACTGGTTTGACCAGCGCCCGCTGGATGGCTTCGGTGACGAGGTTGGCGGCGGCTTGTCCGCCCACGGCAGCCGCGGCGGCAATCGCCTTGGCTTGTCCAGCGAGGTAGTGGTGCTTGGCCGCGGCGACACCCACCGCAATCTCGTACGAAATAATCTGCGACTTCAATTGAGCCGTTACCTGGGTGAGCGTCTTTCGAGTCGCTGCCTCCAAGCGGAGATTGTTCGCCAGGAGAACCTGCAATTGATTCTGCTTGGCGGCGGCATTGCGCTGCTGCTGGGCCAACTGCTCGAGTGTTTGGTCGAGTTGCGTGCGCTGGTTCTGATACTGACGTTGCAGGCGACGCAAGTTGCCGATGACCTCGTCTTCGTAGACGCGCCGCGCGTCCGACGAGGTCACTTTCTGATTGAAGAGGGACATAATTTGCGAATCCGCGATACCGAGCACATAGGCCCGCACTAGGTCCACCCGCAATTTGGCTGTGGTGTCGGCGATTTCACCGCGGATGGTGACCTCTTGATGCTGCAGCGTGACGATGTGGCTGTTAATGGAGGCCAGATCCACCTTGGCCTGGTCGTACTGGTTGGCCGTGATTTCCGAAGTCCGCTGTTGTTGGGCGAGCTGCGCGGACAGTTTGGCTATGAGCGCCCGAGTCTGGGCAATCGATCCGGCACCGGCCGGACTGGCAACTGGAATTATCAGCCCCAGCCCCAGAAGGAGCGTGGTAAGGGCACGCGTGAAAGCGCCGCGAACACGGCCGTACGCCATGGGGCAAGCCTAGTGATGACCCGTGCGGGAACGGAGTCGCGCGGGCACCCCCGCTAGTGTGAGCGGGCGTGGGGGCGTAGCCCAATTGGCAGAGGCAGGGCGCTTAAACCGCCTCCAGTGAGGGTTCGAGTCCCTCCGCCCCTACCACGATTGAACGGGCAGGTGGATTTAGTAGCGTTGTCCCGTGGCTCAGAGCACTACAGGCAAATGGGTGTCGCGTGTGGCGGCGTCGGGTGGATCAAAGGCGTACAAGAAGTCGCGCCCCGGTAACTACTACGCCGTCTTGACGCTCATCACCCTGCTGGGCCTGTTGCTGACCGTGTTCTCGCGTTACGAGTACCAGCACCCGGCTGGAGCGAACGCCACCCCGCCGGCCATCGGCACGAACTGGTACGTCGCCCTCGCCGCCGAGAACTGTGGCACTCCCGTCGGCCCGCTCGGCGTGGACCCGAACTACCCGGGTGGCTACCACGTTTTGCCCAACAACGTGCTCTCGATCAGCCCGAAGGTCTCCTCCGAAGCCGGTGACAACGCCACTCTGGCCCGATTCGTGGCCGAATACCCGGGTCTGACCCTCAACGCCAACACGATTGCGATTCCGAAGGACAACGGCACCGCCAACCCGGCGACGACGTTCCACACGGGTGACACCTGTGCCGCGGGCACGAAGTACGCGGGTAAGCAGGGCGAGGTGAGCTACGCCTACTGGACGAACTTCGGCCAGGCCAAGCCCACCATCACGACCGACCCGGCGACCATCAAGTTCTCGAACTACCTGCGCATCACGCTGTCGTTCAACCCGAAGGGTATCGAGCCGACTCCGCCGAGCCAGGCCACGGTGAACGCCATGTACCAGGCCGCGGCGTCCTCGTCGACGTCCACGACGGTGATCACCGTCACGTCAACGACCCTGCCGGTGACCACCTCGACGGCCGTCACGACCACGACGTCCAGCCCGACCACCACGAGCCCGACGACCACCACGAGCCCGACGACGACCACGACGAAGGCTCCGTAGGGTTCCTCGTGCAGGCCATCATCCTGGTGGGTGGCCAGGGGACGCGGCTTCGCCCGCTGACTTACGAGACGCCCAAGCAGATGCTGCCCCTCGTCGGGGTGCCCATGATCGAGGTTGTCCTCGACTCCCTGCGCAACTACGGCATTTCCGAGGCGGTGCTGTCCCTGGGTTACCTGCCGGATCGCTTCATGGAGGCGTATCCAGACTCGACCGTGGCCGGGGTCTCCGTGCGGTACGCCGTGGAGCCCGAACCCCTCGACACCGCGGGGGCCATCAAATTCGCCGCCTCCGCTATCGACGTGCGTGACACCTTCTTGGTCATCAACGGGGACGTTCTCTGCGACCTCGACGTGAGCGCCATGCTCGATTTCCACCGAGCGAGTGGCGCGAGCGCCACCATTGCTCTGCACCCCGTGGAGGACCCGTCGCGATTCGGCGTGGTTCCCACCGACGGTGACGGACGAGTGCTCGACTTCATCGAGAAGCCCGCACCGGGGGAGGCCCCGACGAACCTCATCAACGCGGGCATCTACCTCTTCGAACCCTCCGCGCTGGCCGAGATTCCCGACGGTCGGCGCGTCAGCGTCGAACGCGAGACCTTCCCGAACCTGGCCAAGCGGGGCGAACTCTTCGCGTGGCCCACCGACGCGTACTGGCTCGACACCGGAACCCCGGCGAGCTACCTGCAGGCCAACACCGACATCCTCGGGGGCGCGGACCGGATGCTCGACGTGCCGGTGACGGACGGATCGTGGTGCCACCCCCAAGCCACGGTTGATCCGACGGCAACCCTGGTGCGCGCGGTGATCGACCGCGGTTGTGTCGTGGGACCCGGCGCCCTCGTGGAAGACGCCGTGTTGTTGCCCGGAGCCGTGGTTCAACAGGGTGCGCGGGTCGTGTCGTCGATCATCGGACCGCACGCCGTCATCGGCTCTCTGTCCGAATTGGGGCCCATCTGCGTCGTGGGCTCGGGTGAGCACGTGGCTCCTGAATCAAGTCTTTCGGGCGACGTTCGTCTCGGCGGCGTCTAGCGGAACAGATCGTCGCTGGCGCGTCGCACGACTGAGTCGCCGACCGACCCCGGACCGAACCAGCGTTCATCGATGCCCCGCACGAGGGCGAAGGGTGTACCCGCATCCTTGGCGAGCACCAGATTGGCCGCCGCGGCAATCTCGTCCACTATGGCCACCTCGGTGGCGTGCAGGATCTTCCCGCCATCATCCAGGGTGCCCCGCAAGTCGAGAATCGGGGTGAGTCCGGCGCTGCCGATGGCCACATCGGTGACGCCGTTGCGCCACGCGCGACCGAAAGTGTCGGTCACGACCACGGCCACGTCGGGTGCGCCGCGCCGGCCGAGTTCGGCTCGGATTCGCCGAGCCGAGCGGTCGGGGTCCACGGGTAGTAGGACCGCCGTGCCGGCGTCGGCATTGGACAGGTCGACGCCGGCGTTGGCATTGACAAACCCGTGTGCGGTTTCGGTGATCCGCAGTTCGCCCCGGCGTCGGAGGAGCCGCACCGTCTCGGCTTCGACGATGCGAGCCTTATCTTCGTCCGTGCCGTCGAAGGGTACGACGCGACCCTCGGACTTGGCTACCACTTTCGAGGTCACCACCACCACGTCGTGGGCCTGCAGCTCCAATCCGCCCGCGACGAGTGACTCCATCAACAGTGTCGTCAAGTCCTCACCGGGCTGAACTCGCACCGGACAGGCGAGCGCCCAGAGTTGGACCCTGTTCACGCGAGTACCGCTTGAGCAAGTTGCCGCGCGTGAACGGGGTTGTCCATGACGGTGGTCGTGACCACACACTTCAGTCCAGCCGCTTCCACCTGCGGGGCGTGGGCCGCATCCACTTCGTCGATAATCAAAGTGGCGGCGAGGGAGGCGTACAGGGCGGCGATGCCCGCGACGCTGACGTCGTGGCCGAGTTCGCGCATCAACCGATCGGCGGGACCCTTGAGTGCCGCACCACCGACGAGAGGTGAGATAGCCACGACGTCATCGCGGCGCTGGGCGACGAGATCGCGAATTCCGGGTACCCGCAGGATGGGTTCGATGGAGATGAGCGGATTCGACGGCGCGATCACGATGCGCTCGGCTCTCGTCAGGGCTTCTCGCACGGCCGCGGTGGGACGAGCCGACGGTGCCCCCTCAAAACTGATGTCGGTCACGACCACGTCGTGGTGGTGTTTGACGAAGTACTCCTGGAAACTCATCTCGCCCAACTCGGTGGTGAAGCGCGTGGCGAGAGGGTCGTCGGTGGCCGGGAGCAAGGTGGTGGTGACGCCGTGGTGTTGGGCCAATTCGGCGGCCACTTCCGACTTGGTGGCTCCTCGGGCCAGTCGTTCACTGCGGTAGAGGTGGGTGGCCAAGTCCCGGTCGCCGAGGCTGAACCAGGCTTCTCCTCCCAACGCGGCCAGTTCGTCTCGTACCCGCCAGGTCTCTCCCGTAAGGCCCCAGCCGAGCACTTCGTTGGAGAGCCCAGCGAGGGTGTAGGTGATGGTGTCCAGGTCGGGGCAGATGGTGAGGCCGTGCAGGACGAGGTCGTCACCGACGTTGACGATGGCCGTGAGTTCGGACGGTTCAACCACGCCGCCCAGTGCCCGCAGGAGTCGGGCCGCCCCCACTCCTCCCGACAGGACGGCAATCATGAAAAGAACTCTAGGGGGTTCGGTAGGCTGGCTCTCATGTCGAACGACTTGCTCGCCGGCTGGCCCGAGGGTTCGGCGGCCATTGTTCTGCGCCGCGAAGACGGCGGCTTGAAGCATGTCGCCAGCGCCGGCGACCTCGACGTGGTCCGCCCCTGGGCGTCGGTGTCCAAGCTTCTCGTGGCCGTCGCCTACGGCATCGAAGTCGACTGGGAAGCCCACACGTTCGAAGAGACCGTGATCTCAACCGGCCGTATGGCCTGTGAGCACCTGTCACACGCCACCGGCCTCGGCGCCGAAGAAGGCGACCCGACGGTTGAGCCGATGACCAAACGGGTCTATTCCAACCACGCCGTCGATCTTCTTGTGGATCACGTGGTCGGTGACGCCGGGCCGGCTCAGTGGCTCGAGAACCGGATTTTTATTCCCATGAACTTGACTTCGGTGAAGTTGGTGGGGAAGGCGTCGTCGGGCGTCGAGGGTTCGACCCGCGACCTCGCCACCTTCGCCGAGTGCTTCTTGGAGCGCGCCCTTCTGGGGGCCACGACGCACAAGCGACTGCTCACCGTGTACGGCCCCAGCCTCGCGGGCATCGTCCCCGGTTGGGGACGATTCGATCCGTGTCCGTGGGGTCTGGGTCCGGAGATCCGGGGCGACAAGGAGCACTGGATGGGCGACTGGTCTCCGTCGAGTGCGGGGCATTTCGGCGCCAGTGGCGCGATGTTGTTGTTCAATTACGACGAGGGAATCGGCGTGGTGGCGACCAGCCCCGAGCCCTTCGGTCCGTGGGCCGTCGAGTTATGGCCCGGCTGGACCAGCGCGATGCGCCGTCTCGCCCTGGAGGGGTAGTGCCCCTGCGGGTCGGACTCGACCTCGACGGTTCACTCGAACCGCTCGGCAATTCGATGAACGAACTCGCCGACGCGATGACGGCCGACGGTGCGTGCTCGCTCGTGCGTTTCCGGACCCGTACCCGCCACGAACCAGGCGAAGCGCCCATACGGGGTCACCGGTTGTGGGCCCCGCTGTGGGAGCGCGGGCGCGGACCGGCCATCACTTCTTTTCTGCCTGACGTGGATGTCGTGCACGTGGCGGGCGCGTGCGTGCCCCCCGTTCGCGGTGTGCCGCTTCTCATCTCGGTGGACGATCTTCGCCCCCTTCGCGGTGAGTCACGCCAGCGCGGACGCGCCGACGCCCTGCGTCGGTGCGTGGAGCACGGAGCCACGTTGGTGGCCTCGAGTCGCGCCGCACGACATGAACTCACCTCTGTTCTCGGCCTCGAACGTCCCGACGTGGTGGTGGTTCCTCCCGCGGTACCCACTGTTCACCCCACCCACGACGGAGAGAATCTGGTCGTGAACGCCACCGGCGCGACGCAGCGGTTGATTGCTCTCGCC
>CAXBRI010000084.1:0-5627 GCA_963978125.1 uncultured bacterium
GGGTGGTGTCCAGCCCCTGATCGGCCTCACCACGGAGTTGTCGCAACTGGTCGATCGGGTTCGCCTTCTTTATCTGTACCCTTCGGGGCTGACGCCGGGTCTCATCGACGCGGTGCTGTCGACCGGTGTTCCCTACTTCGACCTCTCGTTGCAGCACGCGTCGCGTCCGTTGCTACGCGGTATGAAGCGCTGGGGTGACGCCGAACGATTCCTCGAGCGCATCGCGGCCATCCGCGCCGCCGAGCCCCGCGCCGTCTTTCGTTCCTCCTTCATCCTTGGTTACCCCGGCGAGACCGAAGAGGACCAGCGGGCGTTGCTCGAGTTCGTCGAAGCGGCCCAGTTGGACTGGGCGGGCTTCTTCACGTATTCGGCCGAAGAGGGTACCCACGCCGGGACGCTCGCCCATCAAGTTCCCCACGAACTGGCGCTGGAGAGGTTGCGCGAAGTGAGTGAAATTCAAGACGCCATTACCGCGCGGCGCCGTGATGCTCTGGTGGGCACGGTGCAACAGGTCCTCGTCGACGAACCGGGGGTGGGCCGCACCTACGCCGAGTGCCCCGAGATCGACGGGGTCGTGCGGGTCGATTCACGTATTCCGGTCGGGTCGCTGGTTGACTTGGAGATTGTGGCGAGTCATGGCACCGATCTCGAAGGCGTGGTCCGTGACTGAGCGCGCCTACGGACCCACCGCGTTGCTCACGCCGGCCAACGCTCTGACTGCTTTTCGAATCGTCGTCGCACCGATCTTCATCTACCTGGTGGTGACCCAGCGGGTGTCGTGGCTCACCACCGTGGTGGGCCTCACCGCACCCCTCACCGACTTCTTCGACGGGATTGTTGCGCGTAAGCAGGGCTCCACGACGGCCGGGGCCTTTCTCGACCCACTCGCCGACAAGATCATCATCCTCGGTGGCCTCTACGCCCTGATCTGGTCGCACGATCCCGTGCGCGCCTTCATCTGGCCAGCGCTCGTGATCACCCTCCGTGAGGTGTGGATGTCGTACTACCGCTCACGGGCGGCCCAGCACGGTGTCTCCATCCCCGCGACGTCGTTGGCCAAGTGGAAGACGCTGGTGCAGGACTTCGCCGTGGGACTGTGCGTGCTGCCCTGGACGGGCCACCACCTCCTCATCCCCGAGATCGTGGCGTGGGTGGCGGTTGCCCTCACCCTGGTGACCGGGTGGCAGTACTACCGCGACGGCCGGAAGGTGGGCGTGCGTGCGCGTTGAAATAGTGGCCGTGGGCACCGAGTTGCTGCTCGGTCAGATTCCCGACACCAACTCGCAGTGGCTCGGCGAGCAGTTGGCTGCCCACGGCGTGGCGTCGCACTTTCACCAGCACGTGGGTGACAATCACGAGCGCATCGTGCTGGCCTTTCGCACGGCATTGGCGCGTAGTGACGCGCTGATTGTGTGTGGTGGGCTCGGCCCGACCCAGGACGACATCACTCGCGCCGCCATCGCCGAAGTGATGAACGTTCCCCTCGAGCGCCACGACGACCTCGTCGAGACCATTCGTTCGATGTTCGCGTCGCGGGGCCGGGCCATGCCCGAGAACAACCTGCTCCAGGCCGACGTGCCCCGCGGTGCCACGGTGATTCCCCAGACGCGGGGCACGGCACCGGGCCTCATCTGCCCCGTGGGCCAGAAGGTCGTCTACGCCGTCCCCGGCGTGCCCTACGAACTCACCGACATGTTCGAGCGGGCCATCCTGCCCGACCTCCTCGAGCGTCAACGTCAGGCCGGCGAGACGGCGGTCATCGTGAGCCGCGTGCTGCGCACGTGGGGCACGTCGGAGTCGGCCCTGGCCGAAGCCGTGGCCGACCGGTTCGACGCGTTGAGCGGCGACTCACGAATGACGATCGCTTTCTTGGCGTCGGGCATCGAGGGCATCAAGGTACGCATCACCGCTCGGGGCGACGACGAGGCCCACGCCCGTCAGCTCCTCGCCGATGAGGAGATCCACGTGCGCCGACTCATCGTGGAGCGCCTCGGCGACATCATCTTCGGCGTCGACGACGAGACCATGGAGAACGCCATCGCCACCCGGATGATGGCGAGGAGTCTGACTCTCGGCCTAGCCGAGTCGGTGACCGGTGGACTGATTGCCAGTCGCATCGTCGCGGTGCCCGGCGCCTCAGAGTGGTTCCGCGGTGGCGTCGTCAGTTACGCCAGCGAGGTCAAGTTCGACGTGTTGGGCGTGCCCGAAGGTCCGGTCGTCTCGGCCGAGGCGGCCGAGGCCATGGCCGCCGGTGCCCGCCGGGTGCTCGGCGCCGATGTGGCCGTGTCGGTCACGGGCGTCGCCGGCCCGCACGAACAAGACGGTCAGCCCGTGGGTACCGTCTACGTCGGTCTGGCCATCGGCGATCAGTTAAGTCACGTGCAGTTGCGCCTGCCCGGGGACCGTCCCCGTGTACGCGCCTACGCCGCCATCAGCGCCCTCGACGCGCTGCGCCGTGCCCTCGACGCCACCGCCTAACCTCGGCACTAACAAAGGGAAGACATGCCATTAGGACCTCTGCACGACGCGTCGGAACTCGGACTGGACCCGCAGCGCCTCGCGCGTATCGCGTCGCACTTTGATCAGTACGTCGCCGACCGGCGTCTCGCCAGCTGGCACGCCACCGTGGGCCGCGCCGGCAAGTTGGCCTGGACCGGCATGGGTGGACACCGCGACCGCGAGCAGGGTGCGCCCATCACCGAGGACTCGATGTACCGCATCTATTCGATGACCAAGCCCATCGCCTCGGTCGCCGCGATGATGCTCTACGAAGAGGGCGCCTTCGACCTCAACGACGACGCCGGTCGGTGGATCGAGTCCTTGCGTGAGCCGCGCGTGTGGAAGGGCGGCACGCCCAACGCCCCCGAGACGGTGCCGGCCATCGAACCGGTACGCGTGCACCACTTGCTCACCCACATGAGTGGTCTGACCTATTTCTTCAACTACAACCACCCCGTCGACGCGATCTACCGCGCCAAGGGGTACGACTTCGACAAGAACCCCGGCACGGACCTGGCCGGGGCCATCGACGACTGGTGCTCGGCGCCCCTGTTGTTCCAGCCGGGTAGCCGCTGGAACTACGGCGTCAGCACCGACGTCATCGGCCGTTTGATCGAGATTTGGAGCGGCCAGAGCCTGGATGACTTCCTGCGTGAGCGCCTCTTCGAGCCGCTGGGCATGACCGACACCGGCTTCTTCTGCCCCGAGGACAAGCACGACCGCATGACCATGCTCTACGTGCCGGCCGGGGGTGACTCGTTCCCGTACGAGGCGCTGGCCAAGGGTGCGATGCACCAGCCGCGCAATCTCAGCGCCGGTGGCGGACTGGTGTCAACGGCCGCCGACTACCAGACGTTCATGAACATGCTGCTCAACGGTGGCGAACTCGATGGTCGCCGGTACCTGTCGAACCGCACGTTGGGTCTGATGACGCGTAACCACCTGCCCGGCAACACGGACCTCGAGGCCTTCGCCACCGACTCGTTCTCCGAAGTCAACTTTGCGGGCGTGGGATTCGGGCTCGGCTTCTCGGTAGTGACCGACGCCGCACGGAACAAGGCTCCGACAACCGAGGGATCATTCGCGTGGGGTGGTGCCGCCTCGACGGCCTTCTGGGTCGACCCGGTCGAAGAATTGACCGTGGGCTTCTACACCCAGCTCCTGCCGAGTGGTACCTACAACCTGCGCCGCGAACTCCAGCAGTTGGTCTACGCCGCCCTCGTCGACTGACCCTGCCGGGCGATTTCCCCTGAAAATAGGGGTAATTTTCTCCCCGAATTGCTCGCTACGAACACTTGTTCGTAGTACGGTGAAACCCAGGTGGAGACCGACCGATGTCAGAAGGGGTTCCTAGGGTGCCCCCTATGAAGAAAAAGGAGACAGTGATGGCAACCGACGACCGCGCCAAGGCCCTCGAGGCGGCCCTGGGTCAGATTGAGAAGCAGTTCGGTAAGGGATCAATCATGCGCATGGGTGAGCACCTCGGTGTCGCCGTGGATGCGATCCCGACCGGCGCTCTGGCCCTCGACATGGCGCTCGGCATCGGCGGACTCCCTCGGGGTCGCATCGTCGAAATCTACGGACCCGAGTCTTCGGGTAAGTCGACGCTGGCCATGCACGTGGTCGCCGAGGCTCAACGCAACGGTGGCGTGTGCGCCTACATTGACGCCGAACACGCGATGGACCCGGTCTATGCGCGCGCCATCGGCGTGAACGTCGATGACCTCCTCATCTCCCAGCCCGACACCGGTGAGCAGGCTCTCGAAATCGCCGACATGCTGATCCGCTCCGGGGCCCTCGATGTGTTGATCGTCGACTCGGTGGCGGCATTGACGCCCCGCGCCGAAATCGAGGGCGACATGGGTGACAGCCACGTCGGTCTCCAGGCCCGTCTCATGAGCCAGGCGCTGCGCAAGCTGACCGGTGCGCTCTCCAAGAGCAACACCGTGGCCGTCTTCATCAACCAGCTGCGCGAGAAGATCGGCGTCATCTACGGTTCGCCCGAAGTGACCCCCGGTGGCCGCGCGCTCAAGTTCTACTCCTCGGTGCGTCTCGACATTCGCCGCGTGGAGTCGATCAAGGACGGTACCGACATCGTCGGTAACCGTACCCGCGTGAAGGTCGTGAAGAACAAGTGCGCGGCCCCCTTCAAGCAGGCCGAGTTCGACATCATGTACGGCCAGGGCATCAGCCGCGAGGGCTCCATCCTCGACGTGGCCGTCGAACTGGGCTTCGTGAAGAAGGCCGGTGCCTGGTTCACCTACGAAGGGGAACAACTCGGTCAGGGTCGTGAGAATGTCAAGACGTTCTTACGTGAAAACTCCGCCACCATGGCCGAGATTGACGGCCGGGTCCGCGAATCGATGGCCAACGCTCTGGCGCCCGACGTGACGGGTGCTATCGACGAGGACGCTCCCATCAGTCTCGAGTAACACCCCCCATTGGGGGACTCAACGCGAGAACCGGCGCGGCCCGATGGTCGCGCCGGTTCTCTTTTTGTGGAACGATGACGGCAGCCAAACAGGGGGCTGGTTATGTTCATCGCTCGTCGTGTTGCCGCGGGATTTCTGTTCTTCATCGCCTTCGTGGTGCTGGTCGCCGCCGGCATTGTGAAGACCGTGGATGTGTTGGCGGGTTCCCCGAACCAAGCCGCCGGCACGGTGAGCTCCATCATGGCGACCGAGGGGGGATCACACGCCGCGGCTCGCTTCTTCCTGCACCAGATTGAAAAGGACGCCGACGCCCCGGTACGCGCGGCCATTGAGGAGAAGCGTTCATCACTCGAGACCGCCGCCGCCGGCGTGCTGCGCGACCCGGCCACCCGCGACCTGGTGCGCGCCGACGTCGCCACCATCTTGACCGCGATAGAGAAGCAACAAGCGACGTCGGTGGACTTGCGTCCGGTCCTTCTTCGTATCACGGACGCCCTGCACGGCGTCGATCCGCGAATTCCCGCGGCTCCCAAATTCGGCGGTGCCCATCTCGATGTCAAGCACGGCAAGAAGACGCCGTTGGGAATGCTCTCGGACGCCGGGATGTTGTCCTGGCTGCTGACCCTGCTCGGATTAGGGCTCGCGTTGCTCGCGGCGCGGCTCTTCTTCAAGGGCTTCTTCAAGCAGATCATCGCC
>CAXBRI010000085.1:0-5621 GCA_963978125.1 uncultured bacterium
GAGGTGGGCACTGAGTTGGGCGACATCCCAGGCGGGACATCCCGGCACGTTCGTGTCGGCCGCCTCGTCGGGCAGCGTGCGAAGCAGGCTCACCACTCGTTCGCGGATGCCCCGGTAGGCGGCGGCTACTTCGTCTGGTGAAAATCGACGGTCTTCGGTCACCTTGAAGTTGTAGCAGGTCGGTGGTGTCACACCCATGCGCTGTACTGACGACGTGGAACCTGAGCGCCTTGATCCAGTCCAGTACCAAGAACAGTGCCGCCTGTTATTCGCCACGCTCACGGAGCAGGAACTGCTGGAGCGAATCGAGCGTGAGAATCGAAACAACGGCTGGGGCGTGGCCCGATCTATATATCTGGCCGAACTTCGAGACGCCTGCGAGAGCCGCGGGATGGATTACGAGGCGCTCCGCCACCGAAAATAACTAGTTCGCGGGCGCAACGTTGAACATCCAACGAATTCCGAACCGGTCGAGGCAGCTTCCCCAATAGCCCCAGAATTCATTTCGCATTCCCGAGCCCTCCGCACCGCCTTCGCTCAAGACGGCGTACATACGGTCTGCCTCGTCGCGCGTGTCGAGATTGAGATTGATGGTGGTGTTGTTTCCGACACGGACGTTCTGGCCCATCGAAGCGACCATGTCCGTCGCCATGATCCTGTGCCCCGCCACAATGTCCATTTCCGCGTGCATCACCATATCGAGCTCGTTGTCGTTCAGCGGCGGCCGGGCGTCAGCCGGCATGTCCCGGAATCGCATGATGGGCCCGAGAGGCTGAGCGAACGCACGACTATAGAGAGTGAAGGCTTCCTCGGTCTGTCCCTGGAAGTTGAGATAAGTGCTGACGCTGGACATAAGTACACCTTATGTCGTTAGCGACGAGTCAGTGGCCAGAAATCCTCGTGAGGTGTCGCGAGGGCTGCGAGGACTTCGTGCGCGGCTCGCCGGCCACTGACCAGGGCGCCCTGGATGGAGGGTGTTTGCAAATAGTCACCGGCCACGAAGAGATCGCCATGCGTTGCAGGTCTGTTCAGCCGAAGCGGGGTGGCGATGCGCGGCAGTGCCCGCGCCACCGTCGTGCGAGTCAGGAGTTCAACATCGGCGCGGTCGAGGTTGTAGAAACGGGCCACGTCGGTACGCATCTCGAGGTCACGTCTGGCGTCATGTTCGCCATTGACTGCGACCGCCAGAAGCGTGCGTCGGTGAGGTGCGCGCTCGGGGGCCACGCTCGCCACGTCGAGAATTGAGGCCACGGACCGTCGCACGAGGTCCAGTCGGAGTCGCTCTCCATGGGCGACCGGTGGCGTCGTGAACCACCACGTCGTGGTGGCGCGCCAACCGGCCGACCCGCCACCCATCAGCCATGCCGCGCTGTCTTGATCTGTGGCGATCACCACGGCTCGGGCGCTGCGGGTGCCCATATCGGTGTCGACGCTGGTGGCGCTGACTCGGTGAACGCGATTACCAAGCTCCATGGTGACCTGAGGCATCGAGGTCACCATGGCGCGGGGGAGCGTTCGTGCACCGTTCGACGGCGTCGACGGGCGTCCGTTGGCGAATGACTTCAGTAACAAGCGCGTGTAGTGCCACGAAGTGTCGAGTTCGCTGTCGAGAAGCGTGCCCTGCAAGAAAGGAGTGATCACGTTTGTTACGGTGCCCGGGCTCACGCCGGCGGCGAGGAACCCGTCTCGAGTTGGGAGGTCCGCACCCCGGGTCAGTCGACGTACGGATGAGAACTTGGATTCGGTGAAGACCTTCCCTAAGGCCCAAGCGTCTCCGAGCGGCAAGTGCCCACGGAGCACCGCGGGCACTGCGCGCCACGGGGCCCGACGGGGGTCGGCAAGCGTCCATTCCGTCTCGGGGGTCCGGAACGTCACCGCCGCGGGGAAGCGACGCAGGTCCAGCTGGGGGATGACGCCGGTGGCGCGCAACTCGGGGTAGGCGGGGTTGATGAGTTGAAACCCCTCATCGATGATGTAGCCGTCGAGATCGAAGGAGTGCACGCGGCCCCCCACGTGAGGGGCGCGGTCGATGACAATGACGTCGAGTCCGCGACGGCTGAGCACCTGCGCGCAGCGAAGTCCGGCGAGACCGGCGCCGACGATGATGACGTCGTGGCGGCTCTGGTCGGACACGTAGTCAGGCTAGTTACGCTGTGACCATCAACTATTCGCCTGATGTCGTCCTGTACGACGGACCCTGCGGGGTGTGTCGAGCCGCCGTGTCCTGGATGAACGGCCACCTCCGGCCTGTTCCTCCGGCGCGTCCCTCCCAGGACTTCTCGGACGACGAACTCGCCGAGTGGGGGCTCACCCGCGCACAGGTGGAGCGCTCGGTGTGGTGGGTGCACGGTACGCACCGTTGGTCCGGAGCCACCGCGGTCGGGCACCTCTTGCTCCGCGCCGGGCCCGCGTGGTCGTGGTTGGGCGTTCTCATCGTGTTCACGCCCGTGCGGGTGATTGCCCACGGGGTGTACCGGTTGTTCGCCTGGTCGCGCCCTCACCTACCGGCTCGCTGGTTCTCGTCACCACGGTGATGCCGCGTAGGTCAGTACGATGAAGTGTCGGAATGAAACGGTGGAACGTGGCGGGACGCGAACAAAACAGTGAGAGGTTGCGCGTTCCCCAGCCCGTGATCAAGCGACGTATTGCCTCGGGCCGTGGCGCGATGGAGCAGCCCAACGTCACCCACGACGGTGAGGCCGCTCAAAATCCTCGTTTCTGGTTCGCTTTGCTGCTGGCCTCGGTGGCGACGGGGCTCTTTGGCGATTTCTTGATGTGGGTTCTGCGCGAGATGGAAAAACTTGCCTTCCACTATCCGGGTGGCTCGTTCCAGGCAGCCGTGGCAGCCGTATCGGGTACCCGTCGGGTCGTCGTGATGGTTCTGGCCGGCGTGGTGGGTGCGGTGTCGTGGTGGTTGATTCGTCGCTACCTCGGTCACGAGAAGTCCGAGATCGACGACGCCCTGTGGGCGGGCGATGCCGAACTGGGTTTTCGCCGGAGTTTTCTTACGTCGGTGGTGTCCGAGGTCGTGATCGGCATGGGTGGTTCCATCGGACGCGAGGCCGCGCCCAAACTGTTGGGAGGTGCGGCGGGCTCGACGATTGCGCGTTGGATGCATCTGTCAGTCGCACAGCGTCGATTGATTGTCGCCTGCGCCGGGGGAGCCGGTCTGGCCTGTGTTTACAACGTGCCTCTCGGGGGCGCGATCTTCACGGCCGAGATTCTGTACGGCTCCTTCTCACTCCCCGTGGCGACAGCCGCTCTGGTGTCGTCGGGGTTGGCGACCGTGACTGCGTGGTTGGCCCTACCGAGCCACGCGACCTACGGCGACGTCCCCGAGTTTCACTTCACGGCCACATTGATGACGTGGTCCATCCCCGCGGGAATCGTGATCGGTTTGGTGGCGGTGCTCTTCATCCGAGTAATTGGTTGGGTCTCTCACTACCGGGCCAAGGGCAACCAAATCCTGTGGATGATGCCTCTTACCTTCTTGGTGGTGGGACTGTTGGGTCTGCCCTTCCCCCAGCTATTTGGAAACGGAAAGGGCATCGCTCACGACGCCCTTCTGGGACTGGGTACCTCGGGGTTCTTTCTCGCCATGGCGATCCTGAAACCACTGGCCACCACGGCCACGGTGGGCAGTGGCGCGGCCGGGGGCTTGTTCACACCCTTCCTCGCCACCGGTGCGGCGCTCGGAGCATTCCTCGGAATGGCTTGGAGCCATCTCTGGCCCGGGAGCCCGACTGGCGCCTTCGCGCTCGTGGGGGCGGCGGCCATGTTGGCGGCCTCCATGCAGGCGCCCCTGTGCGGTCTCGTCATTGTGATGGAACTGACCCACAGCGGCTTCACCGCAATTCTGCCCATCATGGTCGCCACGGCCTTGGCCACTTTCGTCGTGCGCACTCTTGACGGCTACTCGATCTATTCGGCGCGACTGCCGGGCCATCCCTCCGCCACTCGAAGCGCCGACCCCGCACCGTGACCGCCCCGTGGCGCGTACGAGCGCTCGTGGAAGAGGACTGGGAGGTTCTCCGCGACCTCCGACTCGCCGCTCTGCGTGACGAGCCCGACGCCTACGGCATGACGCTGGAGGCGGCGATATCCAATCCCGAGCACCGGTGGCGGATGATGGCGCGCGAGTACAACTTCCACGTGGCCGAAGTCGACGGCGAGGCTGTGGCTATGGCCTCGGGTGGCCTGAATGACGAATACCCCGACACCACCTGGCTGTACGGCATGTTCGTACGGCCATCGTGGCGCGGACAAGGTGCGGGCGACGCGGTGGTGGCGGCAATTGCCGACTGGGCCCGCGGTGAGGGGAGCGACGCGCTGTACCTCCACGTCACCGAAACTCTCGCTCGATCCCGGGCCTTCTACCGTCGCCTCGGCTTCGTTGAAACCGGGGAACGTCATGCGATGCAGCGTGACCCGAGTCTCGAGTTACTAGAGATGCGCAAGCCTCTCTCACCCTTCGTCATCGAAGAGGTGACAGCCGAGCGCCTCCACGACCTGCGAAGGCGTGTGCTGCGCGGCGGCCGGGCCGATGCCAAGGTGAGCGATGCTCGCGACAGCGAACCCACGTCGTTACACCTCGCCGGTGTGCTCGATGGCGTCGTGGTCGTGAGCGCGTCGTTCTATCCCTCCACCTCACCCATTGATCCCGCTATCCCGACGTGGATGTTGCGCTACATGGCAACCGACCCGTCCGTGCAGGGCCGTGGCTATGGCGCGGCGGTGTTGACCGAGGGCGAACGTCGCGTCCGGGCACTCGGGGCGGCCCAGTTGTGGGCCAACGGTCGCGACACGGCGCTCGACTTCTACCGCCGCCTCGGATGGAGGACTTTGGTCGGTAGTGAACACCTGAGTCCCGAGACCCAGTTACCCCATACGGTGATTACCAAGGATCTGTGAGGAGACACATGGCCAGAGGTAAGCATCAACGACGAGCGCGTCGTGGGTCGGTGGCCACCGTCGCGACGGCCGTACTGGTCATCGCCGGTGGGGTCGCGTGGGCCGGGGTGCGTTTTTCTCACACCGGGGTCACTGGTGAAGCCTCGACGTCGAGCACATCGAACACGACGGCGGGTCCTGTGCGCACGGCGCCCCTGACCGGGCTGCCCGACCCCAGCGGAGTTTCGCGGACGCGATCGGCGGTCGTCGTGAAGGTCGAGAACACGCCCGACGCCCTGCCCCAGTACGGCGTGGAAAAGGCCGACGTCGTCTATGAAGAAATCGTCAACGGCGGCATCACCCGTCTGGCCGCGGTCTACAACTCGCAAGCGGCCGCGTGGGTAGGCCCGGTACGTTCAGTGCGCCCGACCGACACACAGATTGTCTGGCCCATTGGCGGCGTGTTTGCTTACTCCGGGGGTGCTGAGTACGCCATCCGATCGATCTCGAGTGCCCCGGTCACCATGGTGGACGAGACCCACGCCGGGTTGGCCATGGTTCGCTGGGCATCGCGGTACGCGCCGCACAACCTGTTCGCCAACGGCCTCAAGCTCTACGGATTCCATGGACGACCCGTGCCGCCCCGCCCGCTGTTCACCTACCGGGCTGACGGGGCTCCCGTGTCGGGCCACCCCGCGGTGATGGTGCGCGTCCCCTTCCCGAGCATCTAC
>CAXBRI010000086.1:0-5619 GCA_963978125.1 uncultured bacterium
TTTTTTTTTTAATGATACGGCGACCACCGAGATCTACACTCTTTCCCTACACGACGCTCTTCCGATCTATTGAGAATCGTTCGGGCCACCCGGGGCATATTCACCGGAAAGTAGCCCTCCTTTTCGACAATGGAGGCGGCAATCACCGTCTGGTACGCACTCAGGTTGTGATGGGTCGATGACGGGCTCAGCCCCACCGACCGGGCCTGCCGCTCGAACCTCGTCACCATCTCGCGAGCGAGTGCTTCTGGACCCATATCCGGCGTCACCACGTAAACGCCAGCTCCGACCAACCCCTCGAGGGAGTTCCCACCAAATGTGGATGGGGTTCGGGCGGGGGTGAGAGCCTGCTGCAGGCGTCGACCAAATTCGACCCCGCGCGCGGCACTCATACGGGCCACCACTTCGGAGATGGTCAACCCGGGCCGCACCGCCAGACGCACCACGTTGGGCGGATTGGAGAGGATGGAACGCACGGTGGCGAACGAGGACCCCTGGGCGATCTGATAATCACCGGGCTGCACCAGAATCGAACCCTCGACGGCCAGGTCCAAGCGAAAGGCAATGGGTGTCGCCAGCACGCCCGATCGATGGAGTGAGTTGGTGATGGCACCGAGTCCCTCACCGGCCTGTACGGTCACGATGACCGGACGACCCGATGCACCAATCGGGTACCACTGCAGAACCAGCCACGCGCACACGGCGACGAACGCTCCCGCGACACCGGCCACCACCTTGCGCCAAGACCACCTCATCGGAGCGACTCCAGATAGCTCTGCAGCATCACCGTCGCGGCTGCACTGTCGATGATCTCGCGTTGCGCTCGGGTTGATTTTCCGGCCGCCGACAATGCACGGGATGCCTCACTCGTGGTCATACGTTCATCCCACTGTTCCACGCTCAGAGCCGGAAAGTGGTGTCGCACCAAATTCGTGACCTCGTGGGCCATTTCGGTAGAAGAAGTCTCACGTCCCGCCAGGCTGACAGGACGGCCCACAACCACGAGGTCAACCCCCTCCTCGTCGACCAACTGGGCCATATCCTGCCACCACGAGCCCTCGGCGGCCAAAGCCGGTCGCGGGAAAGCCAGTTTTCGAGACGAGTCCGACACCGCCACACCGATGCGCTTGGCACCCGGGTCGAGGCCCACGATGCGGCCCACGGTTTACAGGAGTTCGGCGGCGGCGAGGAGGGCCGGTATACCGGCAGCGTCACGGCCACCCGCCAGGGCCAACTGGGCCGAGCCACCTCCGCCACCACCAACGTGGCTAGCCAGCGATTTAACGGTCGCCACGGCGTCCACCGAGCCGTCGGTCGCCACGGCGATGGAAACCTTTGCGTCGTCGGTTCCCGCCAGAACCACGAGCCTCCGCCCACGCCGCTGCAGATCGGTCGCCATCGTTCTCAGCGCGTCACCCGGGTAGCCGTCTACCCGCGCCACCACCCGATCGCCGGTGAAGGATGAGTGAATCTGCTCGGTCACGGTGGCCCGCTGCGACTGACGCAGAGCAGAAAGGTCCTTTTCCAGGTCACGCTGACGTTCGATCATCCGCTCGAGACCCGGTACAACCTCTTCGGTCGAGGTCTTCAACAGTCCGGCCACAGTGGCGAGCACCTGCTCCATCTCGAGGCTCCGACGGAACGCCCCGGCTCCGCTCACCGCCTCGAGACGGCGCGTATTGGCCCCGATTGATGTCTCGCTCACAATCTGGATTTGTCCGATATCGCCGAGTCGGTCCACGTGTGTCCCACCGCAGAATTCGAGGCTGTGTCGTCCCGCACGAACTACGCGAACACGTTCGCCGTACTTGTCACCGAAGAACGCGACAGCGCCCATCGTTTCGGCTTCACTCTTCGACGTCTGAATAGTCTCCACGCGATCGTTGTCGAGGATGTCGACGTTAGCCATTTGAAGGATTGCGGAAGACTCTTCGTCGCGCAAACCGCTGCCGTGCGAGAAGTCGAAACGGAGACGGTCCGGACCGACCCAACTCCCCTGCTGACGCACGTGATCACCGAGCACCGTGCGAAGTCCCGCGTGCAGCAAGTGGGTGGCCGTGTGATTACGCCGGGTGGCCTCGCGGCGGTCGGGGTCAATGGTGGCCACCGCGCTCTGGCCCGGGAGAATCTCACCCGTCAGGGTGCCGCGGTGGGCGAAGAGGCCACCCACCACGTTCTGGGTGTCCACGACGGTGAGGCGACCCGATTCGGTCACGATGGTGCCCGTGTCACCGACCTGTCCGCCGGATTCGGCGTAGAAGGGCGTCGAGTCGAGAAACACTTCGCTCAAGCCATCGGCGCCGTGGAGAATCGCAACCACGGTCGTCTCCAGGGAGTAGCGCGACGGCTCGCGACCGACAAATTCGGTGATGCCGAAGCGCTCCACCAGGTCCTTGTACTGGGACTCATCGGCCAGGTGAAGAGTCTTGGCCGAGGCGCGCGCGCGGCGACGCTGCTCATCCATGGCCTCGTCAAAGTCGGCCCGGGCAACCTCGAGGCCCGACTCGGCGACGATTTCGGACGTCAACTCGATTGGGAAACCGTGGGTGTCGTGGAGTTTGAAGGCCACGTCACCCGGAAACACGGTTCCCCCGGCGCGTACGACCTCTTCGCGGGCACCGTCGAGCAGCGTCATACCCGTGCGCAGGGTGCGACCGAAGCCCGCCTCCTCGCGTTCAAGAATTTCGACGATGAGGTCGCGATCCTTCACCAAAATGGGATAGGCCGAGCCCATCTTCTCGATGGTGGCGTCCACCAGAGACTGCGCGAGCGCCACGTCACGGCCCTGACGTCGAGCGGCCAGGACGGCCCGCCGAATGATGCGCCGCAGAACGTAGCCCCGCCCTTCATTAGACGGAAGGACGCCATCAGCTACGAGCATGGTCATGGCCCGACCGTGTTCGGCAATGCGACGAATCGCGATGTCGGTGTTCTCGTCTCGGCCGTAGGGCACGTCCAGAATGCGCGACGCCGTGTCAAGCAAGGGAACGAAGAGGTCGGTGGCGAAAACGCTCTCTACTCCGTTCAGAATCGACAGCACCCGCTCGAAACCGGCCCCCGTGTCGATATTGGTCTTGGGCAGCGGGGTCATCGACCCCCCGGGGCCCTTCTCGTACTGCATGAAGACAAGGTTCCAAAACTCGATGAATCGGTCGTCGCCCCCGAAGGCGGGACCACCGTCAGCGCCGAATGAAGGTCCCTTGTCGAAAAAGATCTCCGAGCACGGCCCGCACGGACCGGCGTCACCCATCGCCCAGAAGTTGTCCTCGTCCAAGCGCTGGATGCGCTCAGGTCGAATACCAATCAGGTCCCGCCACAACTCGGCCGCTTCGTCGTCGGAGTGGTGGACGGTAATCCAGAGTCGTTCGGGGTCGAGTCCGAAGCCCTCGGTGATCAAGCCCCAGGCCAGCTTGATGGCCCCCTCCTTGAAGTAGTCGCCGAAGGAAAAATTGCCCATCATCTCGAAGAACGTCAGGTGTCGCTGGGTCGTTCCGATGATGTCGATATCGGGTGCCCGGAAGCACTTCTGCACCGACACGGCCCGCGGGAAGGGGGCGGCCTCTTCGCCCGTGAAGAAGGGCTTGAAGGGCACCATGCCCGCCACCGTGAAGAGCAGAGACTGATCATGCGGGATGAGGCTGGCCGAGGGAACAATCTGGTGCCCCGCACTCTGGAAATAGTTGAGGAATGTCGAGCGGAGTTGGGCGGCTTCCACGTAGTTACTCTACCGGCGGCTCGTTTTGAGCTCGGTTGTTCCGAAGTCGCCACTGCTCCACCAGTGATCCCTCACGACCGTGGTCGCTCGGGTTGTAAAAGACCGCGTCCGCCAGGGTGTCGGGCAGGTACTGCTGATCAACGACCGCCCCGGGGTAGTCGTGGGGGTAGCGGTATCCCTCCCCATGTCCGATGCGCGACGCCGCCGCGTAGTGGGCGTCGCGAAGATGGGCGGGAACGGGCGCCAAACCACCGGCGCGCACGGCTTCGGTGGCTGCGGCCAGGGCCGTGGTGGTGGAGTTGCTCTTGGCGGCCAGAGCCAACGCGAGAGTTGCGTGCGCCAGCGTCAAACGCGCTTCGGGAAGCCCCACGAACTCGACCGCTCGAGCGGCCGCTTCGGCTGTCCACAGAGCGGTGGGGTCGGCCAGTCCGATGTCCTCGCTCGCCAGAATGACCAATCTCCGGGAGATAAACCGGGCACTTTCGCCGCTTTCGAGCAGGGTCACGAGCCAGTACAGGGCAGCATCGGGGTCGGAGCCGCGAATCGATTTGATGAGCGCGCTCACCTGGTCGTAGTGCGTGTCGGCGTTCTGGTGGTAAATGCGCCCGTCGCGAGCCTGGGCGACGTGGGCGAGAGTGACCCGATCGCCGTCACCGGCCAGTAACAGCGCCGTGTCCAGAGTGGTCAGCGCCGAACGGGCATCTCCATCGGCCGAGGCGGCCACGGCCTCACGTGCGTCGTGGTCAATTGCACCCCCGCGTACTGCGAGCCCCCGATCAATCAGGACACCGAGCTCCTCATCGGTCAACGGCGAGAGCCGCCAAAGAGTGGTCCGACTCATGAGCGCGGCATTGACCTCGAAAAAGGGGTTCTCCGTCGTGGCACCAATAAGAACCACCTCGCCCGATTCGGTGGCGGGTAGCAATAAGTCCTGCTGCGCCTTATTGAAGCGGTGAACCTCGTCAATGAACAGCACCGTCCGACGGCCATCAGAGCCGAGACGGTCGCGCGCCCGACCGAGAGCCTCACGGAGTTCCTTCACGCCGGAAGTCACCGCCGAGACGGGCTCCATCACGTAGCCCGCCGCGGTGGCCACGATCCGCGCGAGAGTTGTCTTCCCGGTGCCGGCCGGACCCCAGAGAATCATCGAGGTCAGCCGACCTGAGTTCACCATTGAACGAAGGGGGCCGTCGGGTCCCACCAAGTGGGTTTGCCCCACGACGTCATCGAGCGTCCGGGGACGAAGTGCTTCGGCGAGCGGCGCCGCCGCCGCTCGTCGTTGCTCACGCGCGTCGTCAAAGAGCGACGTGGCTACCCCTTGGTCGGTCTCTTGAGGCGCAGGTCCCGCAACTGACGTTCGGTGACCTCCTT
Organism: uncultured bacterium; assembly: GCA_963978125.1. GTDB lineage: Bacteria > Actinomycetota > Acidimicrobiia > Acidimicrobiales > RAAP-2 > RAAP-2. The sequence continues at coordinate 5,087 of CAXBRI010000086.1, forward strand.
GGGCGCCCCGCTCATGAGGTCGGTGCCGGACTGGGTCTTCGGGAACGCGATGACCTCGCGAATCGTGTCGGCACCGGCGAAGATTGCCGTGAGTCGGTCGACACCGAAGGCGAAACCCGCGTGCGGCGGGGCACCGTACTTGAAGGCCCCGAGCAGGAAGCCGAATCGGTTTTGGGCCTCCTCCTCGGAGATGCCCAGCGCGGCGAAGACCCGCGACTGGATGTCGGCCCGGTGGATACGGACCGACCCCGATCCGAGCTCCCAGCCGTTCAGCACCAGGTCGTACGCCTGCGAGCGGACCGTGAGCGAGTCGCGATTGTGTTGTGGGGTGGCAAGGTTGTTCGGTTCACACAAAGCGGAAGTGCGTATCAAGTGGTCGGATCGGAGAGCTATAGCGATCAGCTTCAACTCGCCAATGGGGAGTATCGATACATTTCCTCGTTCGACAACCTGACCTATGCTTACAACACGAGCGGACAGTTGATTCGCATCCAAGATCGCAACGGAAGGCAACTTACGGTCACCCCTGGTAC
>CAXBRI010000087.1:0-5555 GCA_963978125.1 uncultured bacterium
GACGCGTACGTCGATGCGGTGGTGGCCGAAATCGGTTGGGCCGTAGCCAAGGGCATGCCCGTGGCGACCTCCGTCTTCTTCGGAGGTGGCACACCGTCACGCTTGGAAGCGTCGCAACTGCTGCGCATTCTCGACGCGATTCCTCGCAGCAACGATGCGGAGGTCACGGTGGAGTGCAATCCCGAAGACGCCAGCCTCGAACGATTGACGGCCTATCGCCAAGGTGGAGTGACGCGCATGAGTTTTGGCGTGCAGTCCACGCAACTGGCGGTGCTTGAAGATTTGGGCCGACGCCACGGAACTATGGCTCACGCTGAGGTGGCACGTGCCGTCACCGCTGCTGGTTTCGCGACCTGGAACATGGACTTGATCATTGGCAGTCGTGCGGAGTCGCTGGAGGACGTGCGGGCGACCTTGAACGACATTCTCGGACTCGACAGTCCGCCGCCTCACATCAGTTGCTACGCGCTGACCCCCGAGCCGGCAACACCGCTCGGCCAGGATCCAACGCGCCATCCCGACGATGATGAGACCGCCGACGCCTACGACGTGGTGGGTGAGGTCTTGGAAGCCGCGGGCTACCAGTGGGAGGAGATTTCCAACTGGGCCCAGCCGGGTCACGAGTGTCGCCACAACCACGTGTACTGGGATCGGGGCAACTACCGAGGATTTGGCTCGGCGGCCCACTCGCACATCAGCGGTCACCGTTTTTGGAACGTTCGCACCCCCGACCGGTATGTCTCGATGGTCACAGCGGGCGCGGAGCCTCTCGGCGGCGAAGAGTTCCTTGACGAGGCGACCCAACTCTTCGAGGCCGAGTCGCTCGCCCTGCGGACCAATCGTGGCGTCCCCGTCGAGGCCTTCGAATCGCTGGATGAGATTCGCCACCTCGTGAACGTCGAGAACGGCCGCGTGACCTTGGCGCCCTCGGGTCGACTGGTTGCTAACCAGGCCATTGTCCGACTGCGCTCCAGCACGGGGGAGTAAGCCGCGCGCTGCGGAGTTCCTAGGCTGGCCAGACCTTCTGAAGAAAGTCGGCCCATGAGCTCTCTCCCCACCACCGGCAAGCAACTCCGCTCCCTCGTTTCTGCGGAGGGCCAACTGGAACTCTCCCTGGTCGACGTGGCAGTTCCGGTACCCACTGGCACCGAGGTGTTGATCCGGGTCGAAGCGTCACCGATCAACCCGTCGGACCTGGGGCTACTGATCGCGGGAGCCGACGTCAGCGCGATGACGCGTGCAGCCAACGGCGGTGCGACCACCGCACCGATCGACCCATCGATTCTGAAGACTCTGAGTGGCCGGTACGGCCAGTCCATGGCGGTGGGTAACGAAGGTGCCGGCACCGTGGTGGCCGCCGGAGACAGCCCGGCCGCCCAAGCCTTGCTCGGACGCACCGTGGCCGTGGCCGGAGGTTCCATGTACGCCGAGTACCGCGTGGTGGATGCCTCGGCGTGCCTTGTGTTGCCCGAGGGCACGCCCGCCTCGGCCGGAGCGTCGTCGTTCGTCAATCCCATGACGGCCTTAGGCATGGTGGAGACCATGCGCATGGAGGGCCACAGTGCCCTCGTGCACACGGCCGCGGCATCCAACCTCGGGCAGATGCTGGTGAAGCTGTGCCAGGAAGAGAACGTCCCCCTCGTCAATGTCGTGCGCTCACCGGCTCAAGAGGCCACGCTGCGCGCACTGGGGGCGCAGTACGTGTGTGACTCCAGTAAGCCGACGTTCATGAGCGAACTCGTCGCGGCCGTGACGGCCACGAAGGCGACGCTGGGCTTTGACGCCACGGGTGGTGGCAACTTGGCGAGCCAGTTGCTGACGGCCATGGAACAAGCGGCCATTGCCAACTCGACGGAGTACAGCCGTTACGGTTCCACCACGTTCAAGCAGGTCTACATCTACGGCGGATTGGAGCGCTCGGTGACGACGTTGTCGCGCAGCTTCGGCTTCTCGTGGGGCATCGGTGGGTGGCTGCTCACCCCGTTCCTCATCAAGTTGGGTGGCGAGGGAATCAACCGTTTGCGCCAGCGCGTGGCCGACGGCATCACGACGACGTTCGCCAGTCACTACAGCCGCACCATCACGCTGGACGAGGCCCTCGACCCGGCCAACATCGCCGTGTACGCCCGACAAGCCACCGGCGAAAAGTTCCTCATCACACCCCACGGGTGAGTGGCGACTTCGAGTCATTGCTTAGAGGTCAACTAGCCTGAGCACATGGCAAACGGCGCTAGCGACAACGACGTTCTCGAAAAAGTCATCAACCTGGCCAAGCGCCGGGGGTTTATCTTCCCCTCGGCCGAAATCTACGGCGGTTTCCGCTCCACCTACGACTACGGCCCCTTGGGCGTCAACATGCTGCGCAATGTCAAGAACGCGTGGTGGAAGTCGATGGTCCAGATGCGCCGCGACATCGTCGGTATCGACGCCGCCATCCTCGGCCCGCCGGCCGTCTGGGCCGCCTCGGGCCACCTCGAGACCTTCACCGACCCCCTCGTGGACTGCAAGAAGTGCAAGGAGCGCTGGCGCGAGGACAAGATCGACGGTGTGTGCCCGGCCTGTGGCTCCACGGAATTCACCGAAGCCCGCGCCTTCAACCTGATGTTCAAGACTCAGGCCGGCCCCGTCGAGGGTGAGGGCGCGACCGCCTACCTTCGCCCCGAAACGGCTCAGGGCATGTTCACGAACTTTGGCAACGTGCTGTCGGCGACGCGTAAGAAGCCGCCGTTCGGCATCGCCCAGATCGGTAAGTCGTTCCGCAACGAAATCACTCCGCAGAACTTCGTCTTTCGCACCCGCGAGTTTGAGCAGATGGAGATGGAATTCTTCGTCCACCCGAACGACGCCGAGGGTTGGTACCGCTACTGGATTGACACCCGGTTCTCCTGGTACCAGGACCTCGGCATTCCGGCCGACAAGTTGCGCCTCCACGAGCACGCCAAGGAGGACCTCTCGCACTATTCCAAGGGCACGACCGACGTCGAGTTCCTCTATCCGTGGGGCTGGGACGAACTCGAAGGCATTGCTAACCGTGGCGACTTTGACCTCACCCAACACACCACCCACTCCGGCGTGCGTCTCGAGTACTTCGACCCGACCACCAATGAGCACTACACCCCGTGGGTGATTGAACCGGCGGCTGGGGCCACGCGCGCCATGATGGCCTTCTTGCTCGCCGCGTATCACGAGGACACCGTCGAAGGCGAGACCCGCGTGGTGCTCCGCCTGGACTGGCGCCTTGCGCCATATCAGGTGGCCGTATTGCCGCTGTCGAAGAAGCCCGAGCTCGAAGCAGTGAGCGATGAAGTTCTGGCGCTTCTCCAGCCGCACTACCAGTGTGACTACGACCTCACCCAGTCAATCGGTAAGCGATACCGTCGTCAGGACGAAGTCGGCACCCCGTGGTGCATCACCGTGGACTTTGACTCGCTCGAAGATAAAGCTGTGACCGTCCGCGATCGTGACACGACCGAGCAGGTTCGTGTGCCGATTGCTGACTTGGTCGAAGAACTTCGTCGGCGCACCAACGCGGTGTAATTCAGTCGCGCTGGGGCGGCAGGGAGTAAGTGACCTGAGCTTTGGCAACTAGGTCGGTCGTCCCCGCCGAAAAGAGTTCGACATCGCATACGGCGAGTTGCTTGCCTAACTTGAGCAGGCGTCCACGAGCACACAGATCGGTCATTGCCGGCTTACGCAAGAAATCAATGTGGAGACTCGTCGTGACGGCGAGAACGACGGGGCCCGTTGCCGCCATGACCGCCAGCCAAGCGGCCGTATCGGCCAATGTCATCATCGCCGGGCCCGATACTGTGCCGCCCGGACGACCATGCCGCTCGCCAACGGTGAGGCGAACGAGTACGTCGTCACCCGATACCTCGTCAACAAGAGGAACGTCGGCCCCAGGGAACGAGGCGGCCAAAATTGCCTGAAGATCCCCCGCGCTGAGAAGGGCCACTAGGCGGCTTTGCGGTACCGAGCGACTGAGACCGGTCCGAGCAGTGCCAAGAACCCGATGGCCCAGGCCAGCGCGAACCAGACGGCGTTGTCGTGAGGAATGCCCAGCATCAAACCACGAACGGCCTTGGTGATCTGACTCACCGGCTGGTAGGTCGCGAAACCCTGGAGCCAGCTGGGCATCGACTGGACCGGCACAAAGATGCTGGAGGCGAAAGTGATGGGGAAAATGATGGGGAAGGTCATCGCCTGGGCTGCTTCCGAGTTGGGAGCCGCGAGTCCGATGTACGCGAAGCCCCAACTCAAGCAGTAGGCGAAGACCAGCATGACGACGCAGGCCTCGATGTACGCCACGACACCACCGTGCGGGCGAAACCCCACCAAGAAGCCGGCGATGGTGATGATGATGAGCACCATCAGGTTGCGCAGTAAGTCCGCGACGGTTCGGCCACCAAGAACGGCCATGCGAGCCATGGGAAGGGCACGAAAGCGCTCGATGAGACCGCGCTGGAGATCTTCGGCGAGTCCGATGGCCGTGCCGACTGAACCGAAGAAGGTGGTTTGCACGAGGATGCCGGGAATCAAGTAGTTGACGTACGAACCCTCGTCGGTGTGAATGGCCCCACCGAAGACGTAGCGGAACAAGATCACGAACATGATGGGCTGAATCACCGAGAAGACGAGAGCTGTCGGAATGCGAACGAGCGCCAAGATGTTGCGGCGCGCAATCGTCATCGTGTCGCGCAGTGCCCACATGAGAGAGTTGCTGGAAGGGGTGTTCACTAGTCAGCCTTTCGCCCGTGCCGCGAGGAAGCGGCTGGTGGGTTGCCTTCTTCGGTTTTGTGTCCCGTCAAGTTCAAGAACACGTCGTCCAAGCTCGGTTCACGAAGAGTCAGGCCTGCTAGCTCCAGGTTGGCGCCATCGAGGAGTCGAAGTGCTTCTGCGGCACTACGCGGCCCTCCGTCGACGGTGAGTTCGACCACGAGGCCCTCAATGTTGGCCGGTTTGGTGGCCAGCGACTTCACCAATTCAGCCCCTCGTTGGGCATTGTCCACCGACGTGAAAGTCAGGACGAGGACGGTGTTTCCGAGCTGACTTTTCAACTGACCGGCCGTTCCCTCGGCAATCACACGGCCGTGGTCGAGAACAACGAGCTGCTTCGCCAGACGGTCGGCCTCCTCGAGGTACTGGGTCGTCAGCAGCACAGTGGTGCCTCCTTCCACTAATCGCTCGATGATGTTCCAGAGGTCGGAACGACTCTGGGGGTCAAGCCCGGTTGTCGGCTCGTCGAGGAAAAGTATGGGCGGCTCAGCGACAAGTGCGGCGGCGAGGTCGAGGCGTCGACGCATACCACCGGAGTAGGTCTTCGCAAGGCGGTTTCCCGCGTCGGCCAGGCCGAACTCTTCCAACAGAGTCCTCGCGCGAGCGACCGCCACCGTCTTTCCCAAGTGGTTCAGACTGCCCACCATTCGAAGGTTTTCTAATCCCGTCAGGTTCTCGTCCACCGTGGCGAACTGGCCCGCGAGGCCAATCGATCGACGGACGGCGCCGGGATTTTTCGCGACGTCGTATCCGTTGACAATGGCAGATCGGAAGAGCGT
>CAXBRI010000088.1:0-5554 GCA_963978125.1 uncultured bacterium
GCGCAGGGGCTCGTAACGGCCGCGGTCGTACTCGTTAATTTGGGCGAGGGCGGCGGCGAGGGCGGCCGGACGGGCCGTGACCGGCGGGTTCGGTGCAACGTTGCCGTCGAAGCGCAGGATGTCACTCGCGCGCAGTCCGAAGCGTTCGGCGAAGGACTCGTTCGACGGTGGCCACTGGTAGGAGTCGAGAATCGTGGGCTTCATCGGCGAGCCGTCGCTTTGTGCGCAATCATGCCTTCAACCTCGGCGAGCGCCTCGATCGTGGGCGCCAGACGCTCGAGACCTTCCTTCGTCACGCGCTGGACGGTCACGGTCTTCATGAAGGCCTCGAGTCCGAGACCGCCGGTCGACTTCGACCAACCACCGGTCGGCAACACGTGGTTGCCGCCGGTCGCGTAGTCACCGGCGGGCACCGGCGCGTACGGGCCGACGAAGACGGCCCCCGCGTTGCGGATACGCGTCGCGAGCGATTCGGCCTTGGGGCCGAGCAGGGCGACGTGTTCGGCGGCGTAGGTCTCCACCGCGGCGAGCGCCTCGTCGAGGTCGTCACCCACGCGCACCACGAATCCCCGCGAGTCGGGACCGTGTTCCATCTGGGCGGCGAGTTCCTGATCGATCAACTTCTCATCGACGCCCTCGTCGGCCACCACCACAATCTCGCTGGGGCCGGCCGGCAGGTCGATGGCCACGTCCTTACTCACCAGCAACTTGGCGGCGTTCACCGCTCCCCCGCCGGGTCCGACAATCTTGTCGACCGGGGCGATCGACTCGGTGCCGTAGGCCATGGCGGCGATGGCCTGAGCCCCGCCGATGGCCCACACCTCGTCGACCCCGAGAAGTTTGGCCGTCGCGGCTACGAGTCCTGCCCCCTTGGGCGGGGTGCACACCACGATGCGCTCCACGCCGGCTTCTTGAGCCGGGATGACGCCCATCATCAGTGAGGAGATGAGGTTGGTCGGCACGTACACGCCGACCGAGCGCAGCGGTGTCCATCGACGCTCGAGGGTCACCCCGGGGGCGACTTCGAGCACGAGGTCGCTGGGTCGCTGGGCAGCGTGCCAGGTACGGATGTTCTGGGCGGCCGCCATCACCGCCGCGGTAGGCACGTCGCCGTAGGGTTCGGCGCGGCGGGGCTGGGGACCCTCGGTCTTGTCGAGAAGATTCGACCATTCGGTGAGCGCCACGTCCCCGCGGGCGCGCACATCGGCGATGATGTCCTCGATCGTGAAGCGGCGGTCAGTGTGCACGGTGTTACTCACGACACCATCCTTTCGACGGGCAACGTCAGAATTGACGTGGCTCCCGCGGCCTTGAGACGGGGCAACAGGGACCAGATTTCCGAGGCGGGCACCAACGCGTGCACCGCAACGAGACCCTCAGTCGCCAGATCCATAACGGTCGGCGAACCCGACGTGGGCAGCGCCGCGGTGACGTCGGCCAGACGATCGCGTCGCACGTTGCACAGGAGGTAGCGACTGGCGCGCGCGTCAAGAACCGACTTCAACAGGGTCAACAGTGTGTCACGCGACTCACTAGAGGACGTACGGCGGCCGACCAGAACGGCTTCGGATTCAAAGATGGTTCCCACCGCCCGCAGACCATTGGTGCGAAGGGTCGAGCCCGTCGACACGAGGTCGATGACCGCGTCGGCGAGTCCGAGGCGGGGCGAAATTTCCACGGAACCCGAGACGGGAACCAACTCGGCCGCGATACCTCGACCCTGCAGCTCGCGCGAGACAATCCCCGGGTGTGAGGTGGCGATGCGACGACCGTTCAAATCGGCGAGCGAGGACGCCCCGTCTTCGAGGGGCACGGCCGCCTGCAACGAACACGTTCCGTATCCGAGGCGAAGGAGCACCTCCACGTCGCGGGCGCGCTCTTCGACGAGATCGAGTCCGGTGATGCCGCAGTCCACGACGCCGTCTTGGACGTATTCAGGCACGTCATCGGCGCGCACGAACAACAGGTCGATGTCCGCGTTGCGACAGAAAGTTTGCAAGACCCGTTCACCTGGTTCTTGGGGGTCGACACCGGTAGCTTCCAGCAACGACCACGTCGGTTCACGAAGACGCCCCTTGGACGGCAGCGCCAGACGGAGGCGACTCACGACTTTTCTCCCGGGGCCGGCAGGATCGCTTGGTAGCCGCCCTCGCCGCGGCGCAGCCACTGGGCGACACGGGTGACGGTGGCCGTCGAGGCCCCCGTGCGACGTGACACCTCCTGGTACGAGATGCCCTCATTCACCAGTCGCGCCACTTGGAGGCGTTGGCCCATGGCGTCGAGTTCGGCGACGGTGCACAAATCGCGCAGCACCTTGGCCATCGTCTCGGGATCAGCCACGTCCGCCAGGGCCGTCACCAGTTCATCGAAGCGTCGCGCCGTTTCAGGGTGCGCGTCGGCGGGAAGTACTCGTCCGGAAGTCATGTCAGCATATTAGTATGCTGACATACTAGAGCGCAAAAAAACCCTATTTTCCTGAGATTCCGCGGCCACTCCCCTAGTTCAGGGCATCGAGGTGGTCGCCCAGGTCGGGCAACTCATTGGCGGCCACCACGCCCTGGTACCAGCGATAGCTGGCCTTGGGGATACGGCGTCCCGTGTCGTAGTCGATCCAGACAATGCCGAACCGTCGCGAGTAGCCAAAGCCCCATTCGAAGTTGTCGAGGAGACTCCAAATGAAATAGCCCTTGAGATTGACGCCGTCGTCAATCGCGCCGAGGCAGGCCTCGAGGTGGTCATTGAGATAAGTGATGCGCTCGGGGTCCTTCACCTCGCCCGACGCGTTGACGTAGTCGTGGTACGCGGCGCCGTTCTCGGTGATGTACAGAGGGATGTCCGTGTACTCGTCCTTGATACGCACTAATAGCTCGCGAAGCGCGGTGGCGTCGACTTCCCAGCCCATGGCCGTCTTAGGTCGTCCCGGGGTCTCAACTCCGATGCAACGCAGGTGGTTGTTGTCGTCGGACTCGGGTCGTGGCCCCACGTTGAACCCAGCGGCGCGGGCGGCATCCTCTCGACCCACGTTCATCACGGTCCCAGGCCCGTAGAAGTTGACGCCGAGGAAGTCGATGGGTGAGGAGATGATTCCGAGGTCACCGTTTTGCACGGTGTGAAATCCCGGAGTCCAACGCGAGTAGTGCTCAATCATGTCGGCCGGGTACTCACCCTTGAACAACGGATCGAGCCAGATGCGATTCTGATTACCGTCGGCACGCCAGGTGGCCTCGACGTCCTGTTCTTCGGTGGTGCCTGGGCGCAGCACGCCCAGGTTCAACGTCAGGCCAATCTCGACTTGAGGGCGAATCGCCCGCGCGGCCTGCACGCCGAGTCCGTGTGCCAGCAACAAGTGATGAGTCGCCGCAGCCGCCGCTCCGATGTCGGTGCGGCCCGGGGCATGGTGGCCGTACCCGTAACCAAGCCAAGCGCTGGTCCAAGGTTCGTTGAACGTCGTCCACTTGTCAATGCCGTCGAGTTTGTCGAGCACAGTGGCGGCATAGTCAGCGAACCGCAGTGCGGTGTCGCGCACAATCCAGCCACCCTCGTCCTCCAGTGATTGCGGTAAGTCCCAGTGGTACATCGTCGGAAGCGGCGTGATATCTCGTGCGCGCAGTCCCTCGATGAGGCGCTGGTAAAAGTCAAGGCCCTTCTGATTTACTGGACCCGTTCCATCGGGATGAATACGAGGCCAGGCAATGGAGAATCGGTAGGCCTGAACTCCGAGGCGTGACAGGATGTCCAGATCTTCTTCCCAGCGGTGGTAGTGGTCGCACGCCACTGCCCCGGTGTCGCCATTGACAACTTTGCCTTTGGTGTTACTGAAGGTATCCCAAATTGATGGTGTACGTCCGTCTTCCGCCACCGCGCCTTCAATTTGGTACGCGGCCGTTGATGTTCCCCATACGAAGGCGTCGGGGAATCTACGGCCTGAGAACTTGGGGTTCGGCATCTCTACTGGATCTTCCACTCTTCAGCTCTATTCGCCGATGTTGACCACTAACCAATTGCGAAACTCTGACTTCATATAGAAAACTCCCCCTCTCAACTAAAAGACGTTGAGAGGGGGAGTTTTCAGGACATCAAACTACGCGATGACGATGATGTCCACTAAGTCTGTCGCCTGGTTGACATCGCTCACCGAGGACCCACTCGCCGTGATGACGTGGGTGCTACTTCCCACCGCACCGTCATCGGCAGGGAATCCGCCAGCGGTTCCAGCTGGGGCCACGGTTCCAATCAACAATGCGACACGGGTCCAGGGGTTAGAAGCCTCAGCACCAAGTAGAGCCCACCCATCGGTGAGACTTCCTGAGTACGGGGCGGCCGAGGTGTCAGTGTTGGTAACCGTGAATCTGACATTCCCGCTCGAGTCTGTCGTTCCGACCACGTTTCCATTGGCGTCCATACCGGTCGCGCTCCACTTTTTACCAGGGCCAGCAAAATTCGTGAGCAGAGTAACCGTCTGATTCGCCATAGGACTGCCGTTGAAGTTCACAACGTGCCACGTCAAAGTGACGCTTCCTCCGACATGCATCATCGAGAAGTTCCAGTGATCACCCTTTGAGTAGAAGGCGTTAATAAACCACTGATCGCCGTTGCTCGTGAAGTCCACCGGAGAGGCGGTCGCCGTACCGGAAATCGACGTCAACGTGGCGACATCGGGGTGGGCATAACTCAAGGAAGCCGGTGCCGGGTCGGGAATGACGATGAAGTCAGCACGGTCCGTCTGCTGATTAACCGTTGAATTGTCTGGCCAACCCGACGTTATGTCGTTTCCAACTTGGAGCATCGTCGTCGTGAAGTTGAAGGGACCCTCCGCCGCCTCCATACCCGCCGTCGTTGTCATGTCCCCCGGGGCTTCGCCCTTATCGGTGTTGGTATTCACCAGGGTAAATGTGACGTCGCCGTTGCTGTCGGTCGTACCCGTCAACGTCGCGTCGGTCGTTGAACTCAAGATGGGATTCCCACCCGCCGTCCAGTTGACCCCGTGGGCACCCGAATAGGGCAAGTTGATGTGCAGGGTCACGTTGGCGTTGGTCAGAGGCTGGCCATTGAAGCCCAGAACGTGCCAGGTTTGCGTGACGGTCGCACCCGTGTGCATGAAATAGCCGTACCAGTGGTCATTGTTGTTGTAGTACTGGTTGATGAAATAAGTCTGACCGTTCACGGTGTCATTGATCTGAGCTCCGGCGCCAGTCACCGACACCAACGTGGCTACATCGGGGTGGCTTGGTGTTGGGTTGTCGGCGATGAAGCTAAAACTCCCGGTCGCTGTGGCATTTGTTTTTCCTGCGAGTTTGCGACTGACCGAGACGGCACACGTGGCAGCGCCCGAAGAGGTCAACACTCCGGACGAGGCTCCGATTGAACAACCCGAGCCCGTCACAGCAAATGAAAGGGTCCCTTGACCCGTGCCTCCGGCCGCCGTCACGGTCACAGATGTGCCCACCAAGTTGGTGAGTAACGCATTTGTCACACTGAAGGTAACCGGGATAAAGGTGAAAATCACCGGCGCAGACTGAGCACTGGCGTATGAACCGGCCGCGGCTTTAGTGGC
>CAXBRI010000089.1:0-5545 GCA_963978125.1 uncultured bacterium
TTTTTTTCAAGCAGAAGACGGCATACGAGATAAGGCCACGTGACTGGAGTTCAGACGTGTGCTCTTCCGATCTGGAGTTGGTAGTGGTGATGCACCATCGCCGGAGCCATGCGCCCGCTGTCGTAGATGGTGGCTCCATCGTCACCCAGTTGGTTGGACTTGTAGTCCACCACGAAGAAACGCGGCTCGTCACGTGAGACGTCGGCGAGAACCGCGTCGATTGAGCCCGTGAAGAAGCCCGCCAATTCATTGTCGACAGTGACATTCACCGATGCGAGCCAGGACGCGAAGGCCGGGTCGTCGGTCAAGTGTCGCCGGAGCACGTTCATCACGTCGGATACCGAGACGGCTTGACGCAACGTGAAGTCGAATCCCAGTTCGGGCAGCCGCTGACGGCCCGCGAACTGGGCCAAAGTGATCCCCGGGGCGATGTCGCCCAACTGGCTGGCCAGCGAGCGTTCGACCATTTCGACGAGGAACATGGTCGGCACGGTGGCCGGGTGGTCGGGGTCGCCATCGAGGGCGAGGCCGAACTCGTCGGCCGACTCGTGGACGAGCGATTCAATGGCCTCCCGGGTGACGACTTCAGTCAAGTCGATCGTTTGAAGGACGCGGTGCACGACCTTTCCGAGGAGTGCCGAGCTGCGCACGTGCGCGTACTGGTCGGACTCGACGTCGGGGGTGTCAGCGCTAAAGCCCTCGGAGTCCTCGGGCTCGCTATCGGCGATGGTCGTCGAGTTCGCAGTGGCACTGAGGTTCTTGGTGATCCCCGAGTACGAGCCACGGAAGGGTGGGACACCCAGTGTTGCCGTCCGCGTGGCCAGACCCAAACCCGTCACGTCAAGGGGCGCGACCGGGACGGCGGCGCCGTCTCGATCATCCCAAGCGAACCAACGGCCCTCGTCGGCTCGGGCTGCACGCCACTCGTGGTTCTGAATGATGGGCGCGCTCTTCTTGTTGTCCCAGGTCCACAGGACATTGCGGACCTGGCCGCGGGTGAAGGCGACGTAGGCCTGTCGTTCGAGTTCGGAACGGACGAGTTCGGACTTGACGTCCTTGCCCGGTGCGCTTCCCGAAGCGGTCACGTCGATGACCGTTCGAACCTCACCCGGTGAGGCGACGCGGTAGGCGACGACCGTGTTTTGGAGATTCAGGTGGTCAGTCATGTAGGGCACCAGCACAATCGGGAACTGGAGGCCCTTCGATTGGTGGATGGTCATGACGCGCACAGCGGAACGGTCGCCGTCAATGCGCCGGGTCCACTGGTCGGCTACCTCGTCGGTACCACCGTCCTCGTCGTTGCGGGCGTTGGCGTTCGTTTCAATGAGGAGCTCGACCAGTTGGTCAATCGTGTCGGTTCGGCGTTGGCTCAAGATCTCGGCCAGGTGGCGGACGTCGGTGATGTGCCGTTCGGCGTTGGTGATGCCGCTGAGGTAGGTCAGCACCTGAGACTCGCGGATGACCGTGTCGTAAAAGGTGAAGCGGTCACCCTTGGCGAAGACGTCGCGCCACTTGAACAAGAGGTTGTGCCAGTTCGAGAGCCAGTTTTCGTCGGTGAGCCGTTCGGCCAAGGTCGACAGCGATTGTCCGCCGAACCACGACCAGGCCAGCAGTCGGGCACTCGATAGCCGGCTCGGCTGGTCGATGGCCTCGAGGAGTAGGCGCCACTGGAGGGCCGCTTCGGAAGCGAAGACGTTGCCGCCGCCCAGAATCGTGGCGGGAATGTTGTGCTCGTGAAGGATCTCCGTGTAGTTCTTCACATCAGGGTTCGACGGGGCGAGAATGCAGATGTCGTCGAAGTTGACGCGGCGCAGTTCTCCCGTTGTGGGGTCGGGAATCATCTCATCGCGGACTAGTGCACCGATGTAGCCGGGCAGATCGGCGGTAATGGACTTGCGGATGGCCGGGGCGGCCGTTCCCTCGGCCCGGCGGAAGAACCACCCGGGGCCGTCGGCGATGTCCTTGAGCTTCTCGTTGGCCGCCGTCACCTCCTCGTAGGTGATGGCGACCGGCAGACACTCGAAGTCGTCTCCCACGGGGAGGGCCCCGGTCGGGGTTTCGAAGCGGAAGCCGAAGTTGTGGCCACGGAAGAACTCATTCGCGGCCTCCACGAACGAGCCCGTCGAGCGGAAGTTGTTGACGAGGAAGCGCGCCGAACCCGGGGCCACGGCCTCGCGGTACACCTGGATGTCACCGCCGCGGAAGCCGTAGATGGCCTGCTTGGGATCGCCCACCACCGCGAAGACCTCGAGGTGACCTCGCTGCGCAATGGCCTGGAAGATTCGCCACTGCAGGCTGTCGGTGTCCTGGAACTCGTCGATCATCAGAACCTTGATGGACTGAGCGACCAGTTCGGCGTCGTGGTGGTTGCGCAGCCGCTGCTCAAGGCGCACCAGCAGGTCGTTGTATCCCGACACGCCGAGGTAGTTCTTGCGCTCCTCCACAGCCTGCTGCACCTGGCGCGCCACGCCCATCAGGAGAACTTTGGAGGCGTCGGGCTGGGAAGCGAAGAGAATGCCCGACGGGTTGAAAGAAGCCTGGGTCAAGATGCTCGTGATGGCCGACTCGAAATTCTCGATGGACGTCAGCGCCGCGAGCGTGGAAGGGTCGAGGCCGCGGATGACGTCACGCAGTACTGACTGGCGGAACGACTCGGCGTCCACCGATGCGTCCATCTGGCCGAGAGGCTCGCCCAGCAGAGACAGAGCGCGCTGGGCGAACCCGTGGATGGTGGAGATGCGAATCCGTCCGAAGTTGCCGAGCACCCGGCGCAGGACCTCACGCTCGGCGTCGCTGTAGCGACGAGCGTCTGAGTCGTCGCCGGCTCCCCGCGCAATCTCGGCAATCTTCTGGCGAACGCGGGCGCGAAGTTCGGCCGTCGCGGCCCGGGTGAAAGTCACGATGACCAGTTCGTCGGGGGCCACGGTCCCGTCGGCCAGGTGGGCGGGCACGAGGTTCTCGATGGTCCAGGTCTTGCCGGTGCCGGCACTGGCCTCGAGCGCAAAGAGTTCGCGCTGGGTGATTTTCCCGTCGAACTCGTAGGGGGTGGGGGTGTTGTCGGAGGTGGTCATGAGTTACCGCTGTCTTGTTTCACGAAGTCGTAGAGGGGGATCACGGCGTCGAAGAGCCGCTTCATGGATTGGAAGGCCCGGCGCAATCCCGTCGGAGAGTCGTCGTCCACCACCTCGTCCACGCTGAGGTGTCCGAGCGCCAGTTCCCAGTAGGGGTCCCCGAGGTAGCGCGCCTCGTATTTCTTCTTGTATTCCTTGAAGAGCCAGCGATCCTCGCTGATTGTGCCGCGTTCGTAGGTGCTCAGACTGTCGCCGACAGCGAAGGGAATGGGAGCCTCGAGGTTGGCGCGGTACAAGCCAATCAACTCGCTGAGCACCTCGCGGGCGTCGGCGGCGCTCGCTTCCACGTTGAACCGCTTCGCGAGCACGGGGCCAAAACCCGGGTCGGTTGGTCGATACACGAGGTAGAGCGACACGGCCTGGCCGAGGGCGGCCCGTAGGGCGGTGACGCGCAACCACGCACTGACGAGGTGGCGCAGCGACATGCCTGAGGTCACCACTTCGATCACCGTGAGTTGCTCGCCTTGTTGGATCACATCGACATCACCGGTGAGTGTCACGCCATCGATGTCGAGTGAGAGGGGGATTTGACGGCGTCGTCCATGGCTGACTTCTTCACGGGCCAGTCTCGCCATTTCCGTAACGAGTGTGGTGAAGTGGTCGGTGTCGAGAATCGGGGCGGGTGGAGCCTCGCCGGACGCGACCATCGCTGCCAAGCCACCGAGCAAGTCGGCCCCGCCACCGCGGTCGTCCGCCGCACGCTCCTCTTCGAGGAGGATCCGCGTGATCTGGGACCCGAGGAGTCCGCGCGTGGAAATGTCCAGGTCGTCGTGGCGGTCCAGTTCGCTCCCGGGCAACACGATGCCGAGGGTGCAGCGCGCGAAGACCTGGGGTGGGTTACGGAGGAATTGCTCCAGGTCGTAGAGCGACAGCGAGTCGGGTCGCTCGGCGTGCACGGCCGACAGATTGATGAGTGAACTGCGAGGGACCCGCTGGGTCGGATCGGTCGCGGCCAACGAGTGATCCAGCGCAGAGTAGGACCAGGGGCCCGAGAGAATTCCGGCTCCGCGTAAGGGCGCGGTGAAGTCGGCTTCCGCGTCGAAGTTGGAGGGGCTGTAGCTGTTACGGGGATGGGCAACGGTGAGCGGCGTACCACCCAGGGCCTGGACGGCCTCGAGGAATTCGCTGAACGCCACACCCGGCTCCACCTTCTCGTTGTTCACGACGTTTCGACCCGATCGAAGAACAGTGAGGCGTTCGCCGGCCGCCAGGATGATTTCGCGCAGTCGTCCCCGGGCGTCGTCGGCGGGGGAGAGGTCGCCGGGCTGACGCGAAACGCGGCGAAGGTCGGTGTTCTCCCAGTCGGCCGACGTGAAAGCGTCGTCATCGAAGCCGAGGATGTAGACGCTCTTGAAACCGATGCCGCGCAGAGTGTCGGGCGAGGTGATGGTGACGCCTCCGGTCAGCACGGAGCTGACCGAACCGATTGAGGAGAAGGCCTCGTCGAGCAGCCAGACGAAGTCCGAGAACGGCATCGGTGACGTGGTCAATTCGGCCGCGTCTCGCAGGGGCTTGATTGCGCCGAGCACCCGTTCGTATTCGCGAGTGTCGGAGTTGCCGGGGGACAAGAACGTGCGGGTGGACTGGTCGTACCATTCGAGCCACCGGGCCAGCGGCCGGGGAGTCCACGTGGCGCTCACCGCGTCGATCAGGTCGTGGACGGTCGCCGCCAGATTCACGAGTTCGTCAAAGTGGGTGGGCGCGACCTCCACCGGCAGAATCGAATTTGCGGCACGCAGGCGCGGATTCTCCATGAATGCGCCGAAGGCGAGACGGCGAAGACCCGCTCGCCAGGTGTTCACGTCACCGAGGGTGGCTAAACCAAACTGCTCGCGGTGTGGGGCGTCGAGACCCCAGCGGATTCCGGCCGCCCGCGTCCACTCGGCGAATAGTTCGGCGCCGTCATCGCTGATGCGCCGGGCCCGCTGCACCGTTGGCTCCGCGAGGAAGCTGAGCACCTCCGAACGAGTGCACCGGCTGCGCACCAACTCGAGCAGGTGGTTCACGCCCTGCAGGTAGAGGCCGTCGTGGGACAGTGAACGGTCCGAGACTTTGTAAGCCAGCTCGAACTGATCGCCCGACGTGGCTCCTCGACGTGTGGGGCCAAAGGCCGTGCGGATCAGCGGCTCAAACTCTTTAGCGCGCGGACACACGACGAGGATGTCGGTTTCGGTGAGGCCACCTTCGTCCAACGAGCGAGTCTCGACGAGTTCGTGGCGAATTGCGTCGCGCAGAATTTCGGCTTGGCGGGCCTGTCCGTGTGCTTCGTGGACGATGACGCTGGTGTCGGTGGCTGCGGGACCTAATACGTCGGCGCGCAGCGACTTCTGCAGGGACGCCAACAAGGTGCTGCCGGCTTCCCGAGATTTCGGCGATGCCTCGTGAATTGCCGCCCCACGGTCGACGAGAGTGTC
>CAXBRI010000090.1:0-5525 GCA_963978125.1 uncultured bacterium
CGAACCTCGCCGGAGTGCGGGCCGGCTTCTTCGCCGGTGACGCCGAGGTGGTGGAGTACCTGCGCGCGGTGCGTCAGCACGCTGGGTTCATGGTTCCGGCCCCGGTGCAGAGTGCCGTTGCCGCGGCGTACGACGATGACAAGCACGTGGAAGCGCAACGATCCCGCTACCGCGAACGATTGGAACTCCTGGCGGTCGCCCTGCGTCAGTGTGGCATCGAAGCCGCGATGCCCGAAGGCGGTTTTTACCTCTGGGTGTGCCGGGAAGGCGACGATGGCTGGACGCTGGCGAACGACATCGCCGCGCGATCGGGGCTGGTGACGAGTCCCGGCGAACTGTACGGCGAGGCTGGCTCCCCATTCGTGCGTATCGCCGTCGTGCAACCGACGCCGGTGTTGGAGATAGCCGCGCAGCGCCTGCGCGATTCGGCCTGAACGCCTTAGTACGCTGACTTCGTGGCCGAACTCGAAGAACGAATTGGGAAGTGGTTTGCCGATATCGCATCGATGACTCCTGCGAATCTCGAGGCTCGTCGTGACGTTGAACTAGTGATAGCCAAGTTGGATGACGGGCAGATTCGGGTGGCTGAAGTGGTCAACGCTGGCGCCGTCGTCGTGCATGAGTGGATCAAGCAGGCAATTCTCTTGCTGTTCCGTTTACGGGGTCTCGAAAAGTCCGAAGCGGGGCCGTTCGAATTCCTCGACAAATTGGAACTGAAGACCGACTACGAGCGACGAGGTGTGCGCGTGGTGCCGGGGGCGTCGGCCCGCCGCGGGAGTTTCCTGAGTCCGGGCGTCATCATGATGCCCAGTTACGTGAATATTGGGGCCTGGGTGGGACCGAACACCATGGTCGACACCTGGGCCACGGTGGGTAGTTGCGCCCAGATCGGCGCCAACGTGCACTTGGCCGGGGGAGTGGGAATTGGCGGGGTACTCGAGCCACCGAACGCGGTACCCGTGGTGATTGAGGACGACGCCTTCATTGGATCACGGTGCATGGTTGTGGAAGGGGCTCGAGTCGGCCGTGGATCGGTGTTGGGCGCGGGGACCATTTTGAATCCGTCCATCCCGGTCATCGATGCCCAAACTGGTGAGGAAGTGTCGCGCGGGCACGTGCCCGACTACTGCGTCGCCGTGTCGGCGACCCGTCGCCGGGAGTTCCCGGGTGGTGAATTCGGTCTTCCCTGCGTGCTGATTGTTCGGCGCCTCGAAGAAGGCGAGCGCCACAACAAGGCGGCACTGAACTCCATATTGCGCGACCACGGTGTGGCTACGTGAGCCGACTCATTCGCGCCCACGAACTGGTCGCCATTTCGTCGGTCAGTCGTCACGAAAGCGAACTGGCAAGTGTGGTGGAGCAGAAGTTACGCGGCTTCGCGCACCTACGCGTCGAGCGCATCGGCGACAACGTCATCGCCACGACCAACGCGGGCTTCGCTCGTCGGGTGCTCGTGGCTGGCCACCTCGACACGGTCCCCGGGGACGCGTCCCTTGCCCGCGTTGATGGGAAAACCCTGCACGGAGTAGGGGCCTGTGACATGAAGGGATCCCTATCGGTCATGCTCGAATTGGCCGCCACGCCACCGACCCACCAAGACGTCTCCTGGGTCTTCTACGCCCGAGAGGAGATTGCCCGCTCCGAATCGGGCCTCGTCGAATTGGCCCAACTTCGACCCGACTTGATTCAGGCTGACGTGGCCGTCGTGGCCGAACCCACGGGCGGGACCGTGGAGGCTGGCTGCCAGGGGACACTCAGGGTCGCGGTGACCTTCCACGGCCGGCGTGCCCACACGGCGCGTCCGTTCACGGGTGACAACGCGGTGCATCGCCTCGGCACTGCTCTCACCAGGATTGCCGCTTACGAACCGCGGTCGGTTGAAATCGACGGGGTCGTGTTTGTTGAGCAGATGCAGGCGGTGTCGGTGTCGGGCGGCATCGCGCCCAATGTGGTGCCAGACGTGGCCTCTGTCACTATCAATCATCGGGTGGCTCCAGACCGATCTCGCGACGAAGCGATTGCGCAGATTCGACGAACCCTCGGTGACTGTCTGCGAGACGGCGATGAAGTAGTGATTGAAGACTTTGCCCCGCCCGCACGGCCACATCTGGACGATCCGATGCTTGCCGATCTCGTGCGACGGACCGGCGTCACCCCGCGAGCCAAGGTGGGATGGACGGATGTGGCCACATTCACTGAGATGGGCGTTCCGGCGACGAATTTCGGTGCAGGCGATCCACTCTTGGCTCATCGAAGTGATGAGTTCGTGACCGAGGACGAACTTGATGTCTTTGCCGGAGTACTGGCGAGTTGGCTCGTTCAGGCGCCGTAGGTCGCGACGCACGCCGCGACAAGCCACAATGCAGTTCGTAGAGCGTGCCAGGCTTCTAATCGTCGGACTTCAGTTCGTTGATACTTTCCGGTGATTGCGGCGTGTCGCGGAACAGCACCCACAACAGTTGCTATCACGGCGAGTGCCGCCAGAAATCCGTGAACCAGTGAAGTCGCGTCGTATCCCGAATTGAGAATCCACCACGCACTCGCTGCGCCCTGAAACGCCCACGGGATCGCAACGGCCCAGGCAATTCTCCGAGTGTGGAGTTCGTGGAACTTCGCCCACTCGGACTCGCCGACGTGGTGAAACCCCGGGTAGACGTTTGTCAGCACCACGATGCCCACTCCACCCAGCAGCCAATCTGCGATGAGGAGCAGAGCCCGCATTCGGTTTAGTAACTCCGTAGCACCGAGATGACGCGACCGTAAATGACGACGTCGGAAGCGTCGAATTCCATCGGACTCATGGAGTCGTTCTCCGCCTTCAGCACGACCCGTGAGCCCTGCGGGAAGAACCTCTTCACCGTGGCTTCGTCTCCGGGAATTCCGGCCACGACGATTTCGCCGGAGTTGGCGGTGGTCTGGCGGTTCACAACGACAAAGTCGCCAGGAAGAATCCCCGCGTTCACCATTGACTCGCCACGAACTTGGAGAATCATGCTGTCACCCCGTCCGGCGAACTGCTCGGGGATCGCCATGAGGTCATGATGCGTCTCTTCCGCCAAAACTCCAGTACCGGCGGCCACATCACCGACGAACGGGATGTGGCGCACTTCGCTCGACGCGGGCATCGTCGGGTTCTGAACCATTCGAACCGTCCGAGACTGCTGGGGATTTGCCGAGATGTAACCCGCAGCCTTAAGAACCTTGATGTGGTTAGCGACCGTGGCAGGGGAGCTGAGGTTGACGTGCTCGCCAATTTCCCTAATGGTCGGAGGAAAGTTCCGCTCACGAAGGCTCTGAGCGATGAAATCAAGAATCTTTTGACGGATGGGAGTGAGAACTTCGGCCATGGCCCCTCTTTCGAACAACTGTTCGTAGTCTATGGCTGCATTGGCCTGGAGTCAAACATCTGTTCGTATTTGTGGCTCGAAAAGGTGACGTAGTACCAGTGATTATGCGGTGTTATCATCGCGTTTCCAGCCGTGGGTGCTGGAGATTCCTGAGAGGGGAAGCATGAGAGGGAAGTTTTCAAAGGTCAGTGCGGCGGTTTTGTCGGGTGCGCTGTCCGTTGCTGGGTTTGTGGCGGTATCCGCTCCGAGCGCCGGTGCGGATCTGAACACCTACAAGATTGCGTACCAGGGTCCGTTGACCGGTGGTGCGGCGCAGCTCGGCCTTAACATGAAGTTCTCGGTTCAGTTGGCTATTAACCAGTTCAACTCGAACCCGAACCGTCCGTTCAACTTGGCGTTCACTTCGGCGGATGACCAGGGCGACCCGACGTTGGCTCCGACCGCCGCCCAAGCTTTGGCGACCGACCCGCAACTCGTTGCTGTGGTTGGCCCGGCCTTCTCGGGTGCGACGATTGCCTCGATTCCGATTTACGGTCCCTACAACATCCCGATGGTTTCCCCGTCGGCCACCCGTGTTTCAATCACGATTGGTTCGGATGGTCAGCCGGCGTACAACGCCCAGTACCACAACTTCTTCCGTGTTGTGGCCAACGACGGCGTTCAGGGCCCGGCTAATGCCGACTACGTCGTGAAGAAGCTCAAGCTGAAGAAGCTGACCGTGATTGACGACGCGTCAACCTACGGTGCCGGTCTGGCCTCGGCTTTCGCCGCGCAGGCCCGTAAGGACGGCGCCACAGTGAAGACTCTGACCGAGCCCGGTACGCAGGGTTGCAGCGCCGGTACCGGCACCGACTCCGAGTACCAGACGATCAGCCTTCCGGCCAAGACCGACATGGTCTTCTACGGTGGTTACTACTGTGACTTCGCGAAGCTGACCGACGCTCTGCGCACCTCGGGTTACAAGGGTGGCCTCATGAGCGGTGACGGCGCGCTCGACCCGCAGTACATCGCGGGCTTGGCCAAGAAGTCGAATGGTCTAGGCGTTCTGCTGACTTGCGCGTGCTCGACCGTTGGTGGCGCCGCTGGTGACCGCTTCAACAGCAACTTCGCCTCGCTGGCTGGTTTCCCGGCCGGCACCTACTCGGCGGAGGCCTACGACGCGACGAACACGATTATCGCGGCGATGAAGAAGGTTTCGGGCGCGATTACTCCGGCCGCTGTGCTGCAGCAGCTGAAGACGATCACCTTCAACGGTCTGACCAAGACCGTCAAGTTCAACAACGCTGGTGACGTGTCTGGCTCGGCCATCTACGTCAACAAGGTTGTGAAGAGCTCGAAGGGTGTCTACTCGATTCAGCAGCTGGGTCTCGAATAGTCAGAATTTCCCAAAAGGGCCGGTCGCCTTGGGCGACCGGCCCTTTTGCTTTTGCTACGGTTTGAACAATCTGATTTCGGGAGAGTTGTGGCGAATTTCATCGCAATTGGAATCTTCTCGGGCCTGATCTACTCACTGGTCGCACTCGGGTACACGCTCGTGTACGGCGTTCTTCGGCTGATTAACTTCGCTCACTCTGAAGTGCTGATGAGCGGCGGTTTTGCTGGTTATTTCTACCTGCACTACACAATGGGTGAACAGACGCCGGGCCTATGGGGTTCCCTTTTCTACGTTTTCACGTCAATTTTGGTTGCCGGTATTGCGGGTGGCGTGGTCGCTCTCCTACTAGAGCGTTTCGCGTATCGTCCACTGCGCCGACGGAATGCACCGAAGCTCTCGTTCTTGATTTCGGCAATTGGCGCCTCGTACTTCCTCTCCAACTTGGCTGGCAAAGAGTTTGGGCGCTATTCCGTTGCACTGCCTCAGCCATTCGATAATCACATCGCTTTCACGCTGTGGGGAGCAGCCATTTCAACTTACGACATCGTTATTTTGATTGCCGCAGTCATCTTGCTGCTCGTCCTTGACTGGATGGTCTCGCGGACCAAGCTGGGTAGGTCCGTGCGTGCGGTAGCCCAAGACTCCGAAGCCGCGAGCTTGATGGGCGTGGATGTGGATCGCACCATTGCCACGACCTTCATCTTGGGTGGCTTCATGGGTGGTGCCGCCGGGGTCCTGGTTGCCATCCCGTCGGGGGTCTCCTACACCATGGGTTTCAAACCGGCGCTCCTGGCGTTTACCGC
>CAXBRI010000091.1:0-5486 GCA_963978125.1 uncultured bacterium
TGACTGGAGTTCAGACGTGTGCTCTTCCGATCTCCTCACGACTACCACTGACGCAGGTGAAGATTGTCGACCTCGGCCGGCTGCCCCGCGAGCGGGTGTCGCGTGCCGTCATCACTGCGACGGTGAACTCCCCCGATGGACTCTTCACCCTCATCGCACTGCACGGGGCGCACCTCTCCCACGGCTCCTACCGCCTGTACGCCAAGGTCAACGAGTTGGCCGCCACATTCGGCGAGGGCCCCGTACTGCTCGTCGGGGACTTCAACAGCTGGCGACCCACGTTGCGCGCGATGTTGCCCGGGTGGCGCACACTCGCCCGGGGACGCACGTGGCCGGCGCGGTTTCCCCACTCCCAAATCGACCACGTCCTGGGACGCGGTCCGTGGCGCACGACACGTTCCTTCACCTCGGCCGGTGGTAGTGACCACCGTGCATTGGTGGCCGAGTTAACTCTCGCCCCGCGCGGGCTCGGGTAGCCGACTCAACCACGCCACCACCGGCAACAGCGGCAAGAAGGTCGCCACGGCCGGCATGCGCAGCGCGTAAACGCCGGCGCTACCCACCGCATCGGCGAGAGCACCGAAAACGAAGAGCCCGGTGGTCGCGCCCAACACGCCGCACAGGGATATCCACCCCGCCGCCGTCGCCCGACGGGTCGGCTCAAAGATCTCGGTACCGAGTGCGGCGAGGGCCGGCGAGAGCAAGCCGGCCGCACCGACCCCGATCAGGTAGCCGAGAGTGAAGGCCGTACGGCCACCGCTGTAGGCGTAAAGAGAGGTGAGGGCGGTCGCCACCACTCCGAGTGCCACCGTGGCCCGGCGACCAAGACGCGCCCCGAGGTGACGACTAAGGACCAGCCCCCCGATGCCGGTGAACGCACTGAGCGTCACCACGAGGGCGACGTAGTGCGGGTTGAGCGACAAGATGCCCTCGCCGTAGACGAAGGCGAAACCATTGGCCGGGCCGGTGACCATGCCCAGGGCGAAAGCCGTGGCGGCCACGATGATCACCCGGCCGCGCAGATGGACCGGCACCGAGCCGAGTCGCGCGAGTGGACGGTCGGGGTCGTGGGCCAGTGGTTCGGGGATGCGACCGAGTCGCGGCACGAGTAACAGCAACGGCACCAACGCGAAGGCGAACAGCCACCGGAACGAATTTGGCCCGCGCACCACTCCGTGCAGAACCGAGGACAGACCCGCGCCGATACCGGCCCCGGCCGCCAACATCGCCAGCGCGTGCATGCGCCGGGCCGGTTCGTGCAGCTCCACCGTCAGCACCTGAACGATGGTGCCCACCGCCGACAGGAGTGGGCGCGCCAGAGCGAAACAGACCACGAAGAACCAGTAGGTGGGGCTGAGCGACGCCAGCGCCGTGGCGAGCAGACCGAGGCCGGCCAGGGTCCGCAGCATCCGCACCCGGCCGGCGTGGTCGGCGCCCGACGCGAGGGGCAGTGCCGCCAGTGAGGCGAGTCGCAAGATGGCGAGTCCCGTGCCAAGCAACGATCCCGAGAGTCCCACCCGGTCGCGCAGGGATCCACCGGCCACGAAGTTGCCGAAGTGATGCGCCACGTCGTTGAGTGACGACACGGCTCCGAACTGGGCGAACGTGGCGGCCATCGCCGCCAGGAACAGCAGGCGGCTCGGTGACGTTCGCTTACGCGAGGACGACGCTGTCATCCACGACGACCAGGGTCTTTCCGTGGTTGCCCCCCGTGAAGAGGAGGTTGAGGGCGTCCGGCGCGTTCTCGAGTCCGCGCACCAGGTGCTCTTGGTGGTGAATCTGTCCGTTGAGGACCATGCCCGCGAGCTCCAACTGGCCCTCGGCGTACCGCGAAGCGAAGTCGAGGATGATGAATCCCTCCATCCGGCCGCGACGCACGATGAGCATCGAGGTGTTCGCGAGCCCCGTGCGCTCGGTCGAGTTGTATGAGGCGATGGCGCCGCACAGCACCACGCGGCCGTGCATCGCGATGTCGAGCAACACGATGTCGGTGATGCTCCCACCCACGTTGTCGAAGTAGAGGTCGACGCCCTTGGGGGCTTCTTCAAAGAGGCGCCGTCCCCAGTCGGCCGACTTGTAGTCGAGGCAGGCGTCGAAGCCGTACTTCTCGACAACCTCGGCGCACTTCTCGGGACCACCGGCGATGCCGATGACTTTCGCGGCACCCTTGGCCTTGGCGATCTGACCCACCACCGAACCGGTGGCGCCGGCCGCGCCGCTCACCACGACGACGTCACCAGCCTTGAATGAACCCACCTCGAGCAGACCGAAGTAGGCCGTAAGACCGGTGATGCCCAGCACGTTCATCACCGTCGGCAGGTCGAGCCCGGTGCCTGTCGGTACCACGTTGAAGCGGTTCGCCTCGGTGGCGACGGCGTACTCCTGCCAGCCGGTGGTGCCGATGACGATGTCACCGACTTGGTAGCGCGCCGAATTGGTCTCGACCACGACGCCCGCGCCCATGGAGCGGATGACCTCACCGATCTGGATCGGAGGCAGGTAACCGGGGGCGTCATTCATCCAGGTCCGGATAGTCGGGTCGATGGAGAGTAGGCCGACCTTGATCAGCGCTTCGTCGGGACCGATGGACGGAGCGGGTGAGGACTCCACCCGGGTGGTGGAGGGCCCCACCATGGCGGTGGGGCGTTCGGCTAGGACGACTTTGCGGTTTTCCACGACATTCCTCTCAGGTTTCTCCCCACCCTAGGGCGCGCTGTCAGGGCCCAGGGCTACCCTGCGCCCATGGATCCCAACAACAAGGACAAAACGCCCGGCTGGGAATTCGTGCTGTTCGCCGACACGGTGAAAGCCGGACTCGCCTCAATGGAAGACGCCTACCAAGCACACCGCGCCGGACAAACCGATCTCGGCGGCAATGTTGGCGACCAGAGCGCCGACGACGTGCGTGCCCGGGCCGACCAGCTCACCGCATGGGTGGAGCGCACGGGCCTGCTGCTCACCGAGGAGATCGTCACGGCCGCCTTCGGGGCACCGGGCGAACCGGGAAACGAATCCGTGATTCGACTCTTCGCCCAGTCCTACGTTTCCATTTACGCCGGCATCCTCGCGTGGGCGCGTAACACCCGGTGCGTGCAGGCCGAGCCCGAGTGGCGACCGGTCTACACGGCCCTCGCCGCGATGGCCGATGACCCCCTGCGCGAGTTCCACGAGTTCGCCGATGACTTCGCGCAGCGGGCCCACACCATCGCCGACGACCTCGGCGCGGGCCGGCCCGCCAGCGTCCAGATGACGTTGACCCTGCGCATTACGATTTCCGACGACGCGACCAAGGCCTTCGACGTGGCGTTGAAAAACCTCGCACCGCCCCCGCGTCGCGGTCTGTTCTCGAGGAGGTAACCATGGCCCGCACACCGAGCCTGCGCAGTCAGCTGTACCACGCCGCGCGCATCATGGGAGATATCGACGCACTCAGCAAGGGGCCCGGAGCCTTCGGACGGCGCTACGTGCGCCGCAAGGTCTACGCCCGGTCGATGGGAACGACGACGTCCATTCTTCGCGCCCTCAATATGTTCAAGTAGAAAGAATTAGTCTCGGGCCATGCTGATTGTCACCACCAACGACGTACCCGGCCACACGATTTCCCAAGTTCTCGGTGAAGTGGCCGGCGTCACGGTGCGCACGCGCCACATCGGCGCCCAGATTGGAGCGGGCCTACGAGGCATTGTCGGTGGTGAAGTCGCCGGACTCACCCGCCAGCTTCTCGAGGCTCGCGAGGAAGCGATCACCCGCCTGTCGGAGAACGCATCGTCGATGGGGGCCACAGCCGTGGTCGCCATGCGCTTTGACTCGAATGAGATTGGCCTTCGATTCCAAGAAGTCGTGGCCTACGGCACCGCCGTGGTGATCACACCGAACTAACGGCGCAGAGCCGGCACCTCAGGCCACCGCCCGGGCCGATCTGGAGCGACCAACATCTCCGTGAACCCACGTTGCAGGTGCGTCTGTCTCCACTGCAACTGGGTAGTCGCCCCCGCGTACAGGAGAGTCGCGTCATCACTCGTGGTACGCCACGAAGGGTCCTTCCGAAGATCGAAGAGCAACGACGTGCCGTCGCCGAAGTGGACGTAGGCCCAGTCGTCGGTGAGCGTCGTGGCGAGGTTGCACTGGGCCAGTGAGCGGTCGTGGGGCCAGTACGAGTTGACTCCGCGCAGCAACAGTCCGCGAAAGTCCCACTCGTAGTGCACACTCGTGCGCCAGGGGACCTCAAGGCCGTCCAACAACGGAGTCAGGACTCGACCATCGCACTGCACAGGCGCCTCGAGTCCCATGACTTCGGCCAGGGTGGGGAGAAAGTCGACGTTCTCGGTGAAGGACTCGACCACGCGTCCTGCGCGCTCGGGAAACCGCGGGTCACGCCAGAGTCCCAAGATGGCGTAACTCTGGGGGAAGAAGCCGAGCTTTTCTTTGAGGCCGTGGTCGCCGAGTTGGTCCCCGTGGTCGGCGGTGACAATGATCACCGTGTCGTTCCACTCCCCGCGCGCCTCGATGCCCGCGAAGACCCGACCGAGCTGGGCGTCGACCTCGCTGATCATCCCGTAGTACTGAGCCCTCATCGTGCGCCGTCCGGCTTCGTCCTCGGGGGCACGCGAGGAGGCTTCGGTGCTCGCGCCCTTGTGGATGTAGTGGCGCTCCTCGTAGGGGACCGGCTCAATCGGTAGCGGCACGTCGGCGGGGTCGTACATCGTCGAGTAAATGCCCGCCGCGTTGTAAGGCGGGTGGGGCCGCAGATAACTCAGGTGCGCGAACCAACCCGACTCTTGGCGGTCCAGCCACCCGAGGAACTCGTCGGTGAGAAACGTCGAGAGCGAGTGCTCGGCGGGCCGCGAGGCTTCGTTGCGCAACGATTCGATGCCATCGTCGCTCACGTCGTATCCCTGCTCGCGCAAGAAGGCGACCCAGGGGCCCTGATCGTCGGGGACGTGACAACCGACGGTGAACCCCTCGAGCACCCCACAGTAGGTGTCGAGGCGCGGGTCGTCCCACGAGTCGGCCCGCCAGGGGTCGATGGCCTGGTCGGTGTAGCCAAAGAGCGTGGGGTCGTAACCGGCGCGGCGCGCCACTTTGGCCACGTTGTCGAACCCGCTCGCGAGTGGGGTGCCGTTGTACACGACGCGGTTATTGCTCTGATACGTGCCCGTGTAGAGCGCGGCGCGCCCCGGGCCACACGGTGCGGCCTGGGAATAGTGACGCGCGAGACGCACACCTTCACGCGCCAGGCGGTCCAGATTCGGGGTGCGAACCAACGGATGCCCCGCACAGCCGAGCGAGTCGGCCCGGAACTGGTCGAGGGTGATGAACAGGACGTTCATGCGCGGGTGGCCAAGCGCTCCAGCATCGGTCGGTAGCTCTCGAGATCCGGACAGGCCGCGTCGGGGTCTTTGGCGAGGTCGTCCCAGTCGCGTAACGCCAGAGCTCGCTCGAAGCCCGGGTGGGCCTCGAAACGTCGCCGCTCGTCGTCGCTCAGC
>CAXBRI010000092.1:0-5480 GCA_963978125.1 uncultured bacterium
GGTCGACCTGGACCTGATCTTGTGCCCCGGAAGTGGGGGCGGCGGCACCTCGAACCTGAGTCATGACATGACCTCCTCGTCGTCTGGGAGACTATCGCCGTGACCAGCGAACCCCTCAGCCCGCCGTCGGGGTTCGCCGTGACCAGCGAACCCCTCAGCCCGCCGTCGGGGTGGTACCCCGACCCGTCAGGTGAACCGCAGTGGCGGGTCTGGAACGGTGCCCACTGGACCGAGTTGACGCGCCCCTTCGGTGAACCACCCGCCGCCGCGCCGGCCGTTCCCACTCTCTACCTCGTGCGCGCCCTCACCTGGTGCGCCCGCATCGGACTGCCCGCCTGGTTCCTCGGCCTCGGCGCGCTGGTGAGCGCCCTCTGGTACGGACCGAGCACCCCGGTTCCCGAGCCCGCGTGGCTGCGTGATCTTTCCCTCATGGTTGGCGTGGTGGGTCTGGCGGTGGGAACGGCCACTCTCGCCGTCACTCTGCGCGCCCTCGAAGGGCGCTGGTCGGCGTCGGCCGTATTCCCCGGCTTCAACCTGATCGCCGTCTCGAGCCTCGTGGCCCAGCGCCTCACCATGCCGGTCGGGCGTCGATTGCTAACACTGGTGCTGGCCATCGGGCTCTTCGCGTGGCGACTTCGCGCGGTGCCCGAGTTCGCTCTACTACCGGGCCTCGCCGTGCTCGACACCATCACCGCCGTCGAGCTCGCCCGACGCGACGCCCTGGAAACACTGGGGCGTCGACGCCCGTAGGATTTCGCCGGAGCGGCGCCGGCCGCCCGGGAGGAATTCCATGTACGACTGGTCAGACGAACACCGCGCCATCATCGACGTCATGCGTCGCTTCGTGGACGAGGAAATCCGTCCTCACCTCGACGACCTCGAGCACAACGGTATGCCTCCCTACGACATCATCCGCAAGATGTACCAGGTCTTTGGCCTGAAGGAGATGGCCAAGGAGAACTTCGCCCGTGCCCTCGAGCGCAAGAAGAACGGTGAAGCCCCGGCGCGCACCTCCTCGCGTGGTGGCGACCCGGCGGCCCAGCTCATCACGACCATCGAACTGTGCCGGGTGAGCCTCGGACTCGTCACCTCGATGGGTGTGTCGACCGGACTCGCGGCGGGCACCATCAACAAGCTCGGCACCCCGGCCCAGATGGAGCGCTGGGGACTCGACCTGGTGACGATGGACAAGGTCGGCGCCTGGGCCATTACCGAGCCGGACTCGGGTTCGGACGCCCTCGGTGGCATGCGCACCACCGCCAAGCGCGACGGCGATGGCTACGTCCTGAATGGTCAAAAGACGTGGATCACTAACGGGCCGTACGCCGACACCATCGTCCTCTACGCCAAGCTCGACGAGGGTGACGGCACCGACATCCGTGACCGCAAGGTGCTGACATTCGTGCTCGACAAGGGCATGGACGGCCTCGTGCAATCCAAGCCCATGCGCAAGATGGGCCAGCACGGCTCCCCCACCGGCGAGGTTTTCCTGACCGACGTGTTCGTCGGCAAGGACCGCCTGCTCGGCGAAACCGAGGACACCCCCGGTGGTGGCCGCCAAAGCGCCAAAGACAACTTCGTCCAGGAGCGCGTCGGCATGGCCGCGATGGCGCTCGGCGTCATCGACGAATGCCTGAAGCTCTCCATCGACTACGCGAAGAACCGCATGCTCTGGGGCAAGCCCATCGGCGACTTCCAACTCATTCAGCAGAAGTTGGCTCACATGGAGATCCACCGCATCAATGTGCGCAACATGGTCTTCACCCACATCGAGCGTTCCAAGAACGGCGCGCCGACCTCGTTCGCCGAGGCCTCGGCCGTCAAGCTCTACGCCGCCCAGGCCGCCTGTCAGGTGGCCGACGACGCCATTCAGATCTTCGGTGGCAATGGTTACGTGGCCGAGTACCGGGTGGAGCAGTTGGCCCGTGACGCGCGCGTGCTGCGCATCTACGCCGGCACCGACGAGATGCAGACCGTGGCTATCGCCAAGGACCTGTTGCGCAACTAGTTCCCGTAGTACCGCTGGTACCAGGGAATCCAATTCGTCTGGAAGATGCGCTGGCCCTGGGCCAGGCTCATCTGGCCCGAACACACCAGTGAGTGAATCTTGTTCTCGAGCACGTCCTTGCGTGACGCTCCCCAGGTGACGTAGCGCGGTTCGGGCCACAGGTTCTTCACGCTGGTGGGAGAACCGCCGACCTCGAGCGGAATCTGGTGATCCTCTTCGTAGTCCCGGGCGTTGGTGTCGCCTTGGTAGTTGTAGCCCGAATCGAGCTGACGGTATTTGAGATTCTGCGTGTACGACTCGGGCGGTCGAATCGTCGAGGTGTACCCCGACACGCAGATGGTCTGGAAGATGTTGGACTGACGCACCGCGGGGTTCGTCGCCCCCGGCGTGAGAGTCGGGTTGGGGAGACCCGGGTCCCGACCGGCCGCACCGGCGGTGACGACCGGCACAGCCATGAAGAGGGCGAGGGCGAGAAGTCCGAGGCGTCGCATGAACTCATTGTGACCCACGGGAGTGACTCAGCGGATCAAGGAAGCCAGATGCTCGGCAACACCGCGCCATCCCTTGTACTCCGAGATGTCGAGTGGTGCCGTCTCAATGTTCGCGAGAAGGGTGGGCACGAACGAATTGTCCTGCGTGGCCAACTCGGCCGCCGAAGCCACGTACGTGCGAATCGTGAAGACGACCGCGTCGCTTCGGCTGAGACGACGTAGGGTTTGGCGCTCCACGCGAAAAAACCACTCGTCGAGGGTGCCGCCGGGTGCGCGGCGCACCACCGATGGCTGAAAGAGAGTGGGGTCATTCAGCAATGTCCAGTTGAGCCGCCAGAAGGATCGATCGGGGGTGAGACGATCAAAGAGGGCGTTCGTGGGCGACGACAGATTCTCCTGATATCGGGGGACGGGGCCGTGAATCTCGTCGAGACTCGCGCCCAACTTGCTGCGCAGGTCCCACCGCGAGGGGAAACACACCACCGCACCGGTCAGTCGCCAGGTGTCCCGTCGTTCCAGTACGACCAGATCCTCTTGGGTCCACCGTGACGCCTCAACGAGTGGGTGCTCGTTTGTGGACCGAGCCAGGGCGATATCCGGACGGTGTTCGGCGTACCAACGGGCAATATCGTCGCGAAGTTCGCTGGCCGGTACGTCACACCCATCAAGGACGACCACGTCGTCTCGCCGCTCGGCAAGAAGTCGCCGTTTCTGACCCAATTCCTCGCCGCGCTGCTCATCGACCTCGAGCCAGTTCATCCACTCAAGTGGCCGCAAACCCATCGCCATCTTCCACCCGCGCGGGTCGAGAGGGACGTAGGGGAAATTACTCACTGACGGCCGCGACGGCGTGCGACGAAGAAAAGGTAGGCACTCATCGCCGCCAGAGGAACGGCAACAACGATGAACCTCGCGACCGGCAGAACCGCACCCTTGTGCACGGCGGGATTCGTCGTGGTGGTGGCCACCCAGATGAAGTGCATATTTCGTATTTCCCTTTCCGTTGCCCCACATTAGATTGCGAGAGATTGCCGCCACCCGCCGGCTCATCAATGGCGCACTCGTCAATGACGAGAAGATTCGAAAAGCAGTCATGGAAGATATCCTCGACAAGGGCGTCGACCGACTATCACTGCGCGGGGTCGGACAGCACGCCGGATTGACGCACGGAGCAACCTACGCACGCTTCGAAGACACGGGTCACGCTACGCACCAAACTGCTGCGCTACTACAGCCAAATTCGCTAATCCTTCGGGCGTGGCGCGTTCACGAGGTTCTCGAGTCTGGTCACGATCCCGTTAATGACTTCGTCCTGAGCAGCCAGGTGATTCTGGATTTCCTGGGCCTCTTTGAGAACGGCTTCGGCATCTTTGTAAGTCTGTTCCGCTCGTTTGTCCGCGGCTTCGGCCTGGAGATTCTGGCCCACAATGATGATGGGCAGCAGGACCAACTGCAGGAAGCTGCTCGAGAGCCAGACGACGATGTAGTAGGTCCCCTGACGAAGGGCTGACGGGAGGGCCACAAAGGCGATCACCGAGAACAGATAGGCCGTCCACATGGTGCCCACCGCCAAAGTGACACGGAGACCAAGTTTGGCGTTCATTCGCACAAACCAGTTGCGGTGGGAGGTCTTGCGAACGTGAGCCAACTTGACCGGCGTTCCCTCAGCCAATTCTTTGGCTCTCGGATGTGGTTGGTAGTCGAAGATTTTGCTCACGACTCGATTCTCACACGCAGTGACGCGGTGGCGGCGTTTCTCGCCTGAATCATCGAAAAGCCGGATTACCTGACGCGCCTCGCGCGCTCGAGTTGGGCGGGCCACTCAATCACTTCGCCCAGTTGTTCAGCGGCAGCCATCGCAAAGTGTGGGTTTCGCATTGCGGCACGGGCGACGAAGATTGCATCGGCGTCGCCAGCCCCGAGAATTGATTCGGCTTGCTCCGCGTCAGTGATGAGCCCCACCGCACCCGTGGCAATCCCCGCACCACTACGCACGGCGCGGGAAAACTGAACCTGGTAACCGGGACCGACATCGGCTTCAGTCAGATTGATGGGCACGAGGCCACCGGACGAACAGTCAATGAGGCGGGCATTGGGACATGGACTTGAAGACCGTCGGCACGCATCCGGTGTTGCGCGGCGTGAAACCGTTCGCCGCGCCGGGCGATGGCTGGCTCTACAATTTGCATTTCGCGGACAAAGGTTTTGCGCCGCTCATCGTGGGCCAAGTGCCGGACAAATCGCGCACGAGCGCAGATGCGAAGCAGCACAACGGCCGCGACGAAGTCATCGGCTGGGCGCACCAGCGCGCGGGCGGCGGGCGCGGGTTCGGCTTCACCGGCGCGGACCTGCACGTGAGCTGGAGCTACGAGAGCCAGCGGAAATTTGTGGTCAACGGCATCCTCTGGAGTGCAGGTCTCGAAGTACCAGCAGACGGCGCGAAGACAACGTTCGCCGAGGCGGACCTGCACAAGAATCTCGACAAGAAAACCGCGCCCGCCCCGAAGGCGGCGACGAAGAAAGCCGCCGAAACGAAGTAACATTTCGGTGTCGGGGAAACTTCCGCTTGTGCCGCTCCGGGCACGGACCTAGGCTCGCGCGCAAGTCCGATGATCGAGCTGATTCAGTTTCCTTGGAGCAACTTTTGCGCGGTGGCCCGCACGATTATGCAGGCGTCCGGCGCGAAGTTCAAAATCACCAACATCCCCAACGGCGAACGCGAGCGCGTGTGGCAGCTCACGCGCGGCCAGTCGTATCAGGTGCCGTTGATCCGCGATGGCCGACGGGTCGTGTTCGAGTCCGGCGATGACACGCAGGACGTGGCGCGTTACTTGGGCCGCAAGTTCCGGCTCGACTTGTTTCCCGCGCACCTCGACGGCGTGCAGGACATCGTGTGGCGGCACATCGAGGACGCGGTCGAGACGAGATCGGAAGAGCACACGTCTGAACTCCAGTCACGTGGCCTTATCTCGTATGCCGTC
>CAXBRI010000093.1:0-5458 GCA_963978125.1 uncultured bacterium
ACAACAAGCTCAAGTCCATCGAGGAGCGCGCCGCCAAGCTCGAAGCCGAGGGTGGCAAGGAGACCGAACTGCGTGCTCTCCAGCGTGGCGCCGAGAAGGAAGTGGAGGGCGTGCGCGCGCGCTACGCCGAGGACCGCGACCTGGCCCAGCAGGCCTTCGACACGTTCGAGACCCTGCACTCGCGCCAGATCATCGAGGACGAGACCCTCTTCCACGCCATGAACGACCGCTACGGCGAGTACTTCAAGGGTGGCATGGGTGCCGAGGCGATTCTCGACCTCATCGACCACATGGACCTCGACGAGGAAGAGCGCGTGATGCGCGAGATGATCGACGCGAAGGACGGTCGCAAGCCGCTCAGCGCGCAGCGTCACGCGAAGTTCCTCAAGCGTCTCGCCATTGTGCAGTCCTTCAACCGTCGTGACGACAACGGTCACCGCTTGAATGACCCGCGGGCGATGATCCTCGAGGCCATCCCCGTCATTCCGCCGGACCTTCGTCCGATGGTCCAGTTGGACGGTGGTCGTTTTGCGACCTCCGACTTGAACGACCTGTACCGCCGCGTCATCAACCGCAACAACCGTCTCAAGCGTTTGTTGGACTCGGACGCGCCGGACATCATCGTCAATAACGAGAAGCGCATGCTCCAGGAGGCTGTGGACGCCCTGTTCGACAACGGCCGCCGTGGCCGCCCAGTCACCGGTCAGTCGGGTCGTCCCCTGAAGTCGCTCTCGGAGATGTTGAAGGGCAAGCAGGGGCGTTTCCGTCAGAACCTGCTTGGTAAGCGCGTCGACTACTCGGGCCGTTCGGTCATCGTGGTCGGCCCGACTCTGAAGCTGCACCAGTGCGGTTTGCCCAAGATGATGGCGCTCGAACTCTTCAAGCCCTTCGTGATGAAGCGCTTGATTGAGACGCAGGTCGCCCAGAACATCAAGTCGGCCAAGCGTATGGTCGAGCGTCGCAAGGCGGCGGTGTGGGACGTTCTGGAAGAGGTCATTCGTGAGCACCCCGTACTGCTGAACCGTGCGCCCACGCTGCACCGACTCGGTATCCAGGCCTTCGAGCCCATCCTCGTCGAGGGTAAGGCGATCCAAATTCACCCGCTCGTCTGCAAGGCCTTCAACGCCGACTTCGACGGTGACCAGATGGCCGTGCACGTGCCGCTGTCGGCCGAGGCTCAGGCCGAGGCCCGTGTGCTCATGCTGTCGGCGAACAACATCTTCACGCCGGCGACCGGACGCCCGATTACTGAGCCCAGCCAGGACATGGTCTTTGGTGCCTACTACCTCACCCAGTCGGCCGACGAGGCCACGGAGAACCCGCGGGTCTTCCGTCACGTCTGGGAGATTCAGAAGGCACTCGACGAGGGCCAGATTGGTCTGCGCACGCTGATCGAGATCCGTCCCCAGGAGGGCACGTCGCTCGACGCGCGCCTGGAGTCGGCCGGTGTGGCGCTGCAAGGTTCGAGTCGTCGTCGCCAGACGACGGCCGGACGAGTCCTCTTCAACGAGGCCCTGCCCGACGGCTTCCGCTACGTGGACGAACTGATCTCGAAGAGTGCGACCCCCGTGGGTGCCATCGTCGAGGCCA
This sequence comes from uncultured bacterium, assembly GCA_963978125.1. GTDB lineage: Bacteria > Actinomycetota > Acidimicrobiia > Acidimicrobiales > RAAP-2 > RAAP-2. Next base: position 1,591 of record CAXBRI010000093.1, read on the forward strand.
TCGCCGGTAGCTACCCGCGCCACCAGGTGGCCGCGTCCCTGGACGCCATCAAGAACCTCGGCTTCCGTTACGCGACCAAGTCCGGCTTGACCATCTCAATCGACGACGTTGTTACGACGTCGGAGAAGGCGGGCATCCTCGAGAAGTATGAGGAGCAGGCGGCCAAGGTGGAGCAGAACTACCGCCGTGGTGTCATCGTCGACGACGAGCGCCGCCAGCAGGAGATTGAGATTTGGACCAACGCCAACAAAGAGGTCGGTGAGGCCACCGACCGCGCGATGGCGGCCGTCGCCGACAACCCGATCCGCATGATGGTTGAGTCGGGTGCGCGTGGTAATACCCAGCAGATCCGCCAGATTGCGGCCATGAAGGGCCTCGTGTCCAACCCGCGTGGTGAGATGATTCCTCGTCCGATCAAGTCCTCGTTCCGCGAGGGCCTGTCGGTGCTGGAGTACTTCATCTCGACCCACGGAACCCGTAAGGGTCTGGGTGACACCGCTCTGCGTACCGCCGACTCGGGCTACCTGACGCGTCGACTCGTCGACGTCGCCCAGGAACTCATCGTCAAGCAGGAAGACTGCGGCACGACCCGTGGCATCTGGATCGAGCACGTCGCCCCTGACACCAAGGGTCAGCGCGCCCATCTCGAGACGAAGTTGTGGGGCCGCGTGCTGGCCGAGGACGTCACCCTTGCTGACGGCTCCGTTGTCGAGGCCGGCACCATGTTGCTGATGGATGACGTCGAGCGTCTGCGCGACGACAGCGCCGTCAACCGCGTGCGCGTGCGCACAACGCTGAACTGCGAAGCCGAGCAGGGCGTGTGCGCCCGTTGCTACGGCCTGTCGCTGGCGACGCACCAGCTGGTCGAACTCGGTGAGGCCGTCGGCGTCATCGCCGCCCAGTCCATTGGTGAGCCCGGTACTCAGCTGACCATGCGTACGTTCCACTCCGGTGGTGTGACCGAGTCGGACATCACCCACGGTCTGCCCCGCGTTGTCGAGCTCTTCGAGGCCCGCACGCCGAAGGGTGCCGCCAAGGTGGCCGAGCACGCGGGCCGCGTGACCATTGAGTTGGTCGGCCGTGAGCGCAAGGTGACCGTGGTTGGCGACGATGGCGAGATCCAGGAAGAGATGATCCCGATCGCCCGTCACATGCTCGTCGAGGATGGTACGGAGCTCGAGGTCGGCACGCCGCTGCACGACGGGCCGCTGGACCCCAAGTCGATCATGAAGTTCCGCGGAACGCGTGACACGCAGCAGTACCTCGTCGAAGAGGTGCAGAACGTGTACCGCGACCAGGGTGTGTCGATTCACGACAAGCACATCGAACTGATCGTCCGTCAGATGACCCGTCGCGTGCAGATCGTCAGCCCCGGTAGCTCGACGTGGCTGCCCGGCCAGATGGTCGACGTGAAGGTCTTCAATGACCGCAACGACGGTTTGGAAGCCGAGGGCCAGGATGTCGCTGAAGGCCGCGCCCAGCTGATGGGTATCACCAAGGCCTCCTTGGCGACGGACTCGTGGCTGTCGGCCGCTTCCTTCCAGGAGACGACCCGCGTCCTCACCGAGGCCGCCATCGAAGGCAAGCGCGACAACCTGGTCGGCCTGAAGGAAAACATCATCATCGGTAAGTTGATTCCGGCTGGTTCGGGCCTTGGGTACTACAACAAGAGCCAGTTCCGCCTGGATATGCCTGGTGCCGAGCTCCTGCCGTCGTGGGCGACCACCACGGACCAGGACCTCGATTTGGCTGATTTGCTGGGAGAATTGGCTCCCCGCGAGGAGGACAACACCGATTTGGAGAACTTCCTCAAGATCGGTACGGCCACCTACGACGAGTCGGCTCTGCCCGAAGATGACGGAGGCCTGCCCGAGGACGGGGCTCAGTCGCTGTAAATCGAGCGGCCCGGCCGGCGTGAGCCGGCCGGGCTTGCTGAATTCGGGGGTTTTCCCCTAGGATTGTCAATCCGTGTGTCGGTCCCGACCGGCCGCGATAAGTCGCTGTATTTGTATAGAGAGGTTCCGCGTGCCCACCATCGCACAGCTGGTCCGTAAGGGCCGGCAGGACAAAGTTTCCAAGACCAAGACGCCGGCCCTGAAGGGGGCCCCGCAGCGTCGTGGCGTGTGCACCCGCGTGCACACGGTCACGCCCAAGAAGCCCAACTCGGCTCTGCGTAAGGTCGCCCGTGTGCGCCTGACGTCGGGCGTTGAGGTCACGGCCTACATCCCGGGCGTCGGTCACAACCTCCAGGAGCACTCGATTGTGCTCGTGCGCGGCGGCCGTGTGAAAGACCTCCCCGGTGTTCGTTACAAGATCATTCGTGGCGCGCTCGACACCTCGGGCGTCCGCGACCGCAAGCAGGCCCGTAGCCGTTACGGCGCCAAGAGGGAGAAGTAATGCCTCGTAAGGGTCCCGCCGTTCGACGCGAAGTTCCCGTCGACCCGATTTACAAGTCGGTTCTGGTCACCCAGGTGACCAACAAGATTCTGGAGCGTGGCAAGCGCACCATTGCCGAGCGCATCGTCTACACCGCGCTCGAAATCGTCGAGCAGAAGACCGGTTCGGACCCCGTCGCGACGCTCAAGCGCGCGCTGGAGAACGTCCGCCCGGAACTCGAGGTCCGTAGCCGCCGCGTCGGTGGAACGACCTACCAAGTCCCGGTCGAGGTTCGTCCCCGCCGTGCGACCACGTTGGCCATTCGTTGGCTGACTGACTTCGCCAAGAAGCGTCGTGAGAAGACCATGGCCGAGCGCCTGGCCGCCGAAATCATCGACGCGAGCAACGGCGTCGGCGCCGCCGTCAAGCGCCGTGAGGACATGGCCAAGATGGCCGAGTCCAACAAGGCCTTCGCCCACTACCGCTGGTAACCCAGGAGCTATTTCCACACTATGACTGCCCGTGAATTCCCCCTGGACAAAGTGCGCAATATCGGCATCATGGCGCACATCGACGCCGGTAAGACGACGACGACCGAGCGCATCCTCTTCTACACCGGTAAGAACTACAAAATCGGTGAGGTGCACGAAGGCGCCGCGACCATGGACTGGATGGTCCAGGAGCAAGAGCGCGGTATCACCATCACCTCGGCTGCCACGACCTGTCAGTGGAACGGCCACCGCATCAACATCATCGACACCCCGGGTCACGTGGACTTCACGGTCGAAGTGGAGCGCTCGCTGCGCGTCCTCGACGGCGCCGTGGCGGTCTTTGACGCCGTGGCCGGTGTGGAGCCCCAGACCGAGACGGTGTGGCGCCAGGCCAACAAGTACAACGTGCCGCGCATCTGCTTCGTGAACAAGATGGACCGCATCGGTGCCGACTTCTTCCGCTGCGTCGACATGATCGAGAACCGTCTGGACTGTGTCCCGGCCGTCACCCAGCTGCCTATCGGTGCCGAAGCCGAGTACCAGGGCATCGTCGACCTGACCTCGATGAAGGCCATCATCTACCACGACGACAAGGGCGAGAAGTACGAAGAGGTCGAGATCCCGGCCAACATGAAGGACCAGGCCGACGAGTACCGCTCGAAGCTGATTGACGTTCTGACCACCTTCGACGACGCGTTGATGGAGAAGGTCCTCGGCGACGAGGAGATCACCACCGCCGACGTTCGTCAGGCTCTGCGTACCGGCACTCTGTCGGGTCAGTGCATTCCGATTCTGAACGGCACCGCCTTCAAGAACAAGGGTGTCCAGCCGATGCTCGACGCTGTTGTGGACTTCCTGCCCAGCCCGCTTGACCTTCCGCCCACCACCGGCACCAAGCCCGGCAAGGAAGAGGAAGTGGAGCGCAAGGCCGACGACTCGCAGCCCTTCAGTGCGCTGGCGTTCAAGATCATGACCGACCCCTACGTCGGTAAGTTGACCTA
>CAXBRI010000094.1:0-5434 GCA_963978125.1 uncultured bacterium
GGGTGCCGATGTCGAGGAAGACGCCACCGTGGGGGCTACCCCGGCCGGCCTTGACCTCGGAGTTGATGGCGCGGGCCACCTCGTCACGGGGGAGCAGTTCCGGCGGGCGACGACCGGCGCTGTGGTCGTCGTACCACTTGTCGGCCTCCTCCTCGGATTCGGCCGTCTCGGCGCGGAACATGTCGGCGACGTAATTGAACATGAAGCGCTCGCCGTTGGAGTTGCGCAGCACACCACCGTCACCACGGACACCCTCGGTCACGAGCAAACCGCGCACTGAGAGGGGCCAGACCATGCCGGTCGGGTGGAACTGGACGCACTCCATGTCGATGAGCTTCGCGCCGGCCCACAACGCCATGGCGTGGCCGTCACCGGTGCCCTCCCACGAGTTGGAGGTGAACTTCCAGGACTTTCCGGCACCACCGGTCGCCAAAATGACGGCCTTGGCCTGGAAGGTGACGAACTCACCGGTCGGGCGCCAGTACGCGACACAGCCGGCCACGCGACCGTCCTTGTCGTGCACCAGGCGAAGAACCTTGCACTCCATGAACACGTCGGTGCCCATCGAGACGACCTTCTGCTGCAGGGTGCGAATCAGTTCCAGACCGGTGCGGTCACCGACGTGGGCCAGACGGGCGAACCGGTGGCCACCGAAGTCACGCTGGAGGATTTTGCCGTCCTTGGTGCGGTCGAAGAGGGCGCCCCACTGCTCGAGCTCCCAGACGCGCTCAGGCGCTTCCTTGGCGTGGATCTCGGCCATGCGGTAGTTGTTCAGGTACTTACCACCGCGCATCGTGTCACGGAAGTGGACCTGCCAGTTGTCCTCGGGGTACACGTTGCCCATGGCGGCGGCCATGCCACCTTCGGCCATGACGGTGTGGGCCTTGCCGAGCAGGGATTTGGTAATGATGCCGACCTTCAGGCCGCGCTGCTTGGCCTCGATGGCTGCGCGCAGTCCGGCGCCACCGGCGCCGATGATGAGGACGTCGTACTCGTGGTGTTCGTAGTTCACGGTGCTCCTAGAAGAGACGGAAGTCGGTGATGGCGCCGGAGGCGACGAGGCGGACGTAGACGTCGGTGAAGGCGACGAAGAAGAGCGAGACCCAGGCGAAGTTCATGTGCTTGGCGTTCAGCGGGGTCACGAACTTCCAGAAGCGGTACCGGATCGGGTGGGCCTTGAAGCTGCGCACCTGACCGCCGCAGAGGTGGCGACAGGCGTGGCAACTGAGCGAGTACAGCCACAACAAGGTGGCGTTCACCGTCAGGACCAGGGTGCCCACCGACACGCCCCAGCCGAGGCCCGGCTGGTGAAAGGCTCGGATGGCGTCGTAGGTGAGGAGGGCGTTGAAGACCAGACCGAAGTAGAAGAAGTACCGATGGGCGTTCTGCATGATGAGCGGGAAGCGCGTCTCACCCGAGTATGAACCGTGGGCGTCGGCCACCGCACAGGCCGGCGGCGACCACCAGAAGGCGCGGTAGTAGCTGCGGCGGTAGTAGTAGCAGGTGAGGCGGAATCCCAACGGGAAGATGAGAATCAGCAACGCCGGCGAGAGCCAGGCGAAGGTGTGAATGGCGATACCACTGCCCGATCCGGGTACGCAGTGGTTCGACAGACACGGTGAGTAAAAGGGCGAAATCAGGTCGCGGTGCTGGTCGGCACCCACGTAGTAGTTACGGTTCTGGAAGGCCGCCCAGGTGGAGTAGATGACGAAGGCCGTCAGGGCCGACACCGTGAGGACGGGCTGGACCCACCAGCGGTCCTGACGCAGAGTCGCCACATCGGGGCCTCCGCGGGTGCCACCGAGTTGCACCTTGGTTGCCGTTTCGAGAGCCACACTGCCTCCTAATTCCTGGGGGGACGGAACAGGTTCATTGTAGGAGAACGGCGCTAGCGCACTGACGGGAGAGGTGGTCAATTGCCACCTCGAAGCGTGGAATTAGAGGGGCCGGCGACCCATCAATCCGACGGTATTGCCCTCCGAGTCCCCGACGAAGGCGAGCCACTCCTCACCCGGCCGGTCGAAGGTTCCCTCGTTATCGGAAAAGACGACGTGGGGCTCGGTATGACCCACAAATCCCCTTTTGAGGAGATCATTGAACGTCGCCTCGACGTCACCCACGTCGAGGTAGATGAGCGCCGTCGGCGCATTGACATCGAGGAGAAGGCGCACGCCCTCGAGGTCGAAGAAGGCCAGCCCGGGCGGGTCAAAGACTGCGGTGGGAGCGACGCCGAGCACCGATTGGTACCACTCCACGGCCCGTCCGAGGTTCTCGACTTTCTGGGCCACTTGACGAAGACGCATGGTTTCAACCTAGGCGAGCAACGTGATTGCGCAGGTTGGAATGGGCCCAAAACGCAATAACCCCCCGCCCGGAGGCGGGGGGTTATACGAGTGAGAATCAGACGTCGCCTCCGCGGCGACCTTCAGAAGTGCCGCCGATGAAGGCCCACGACGCGAGTCCGAGCCCTGGCACCAGCAGCCAGATACCGAAGACCATCGCCAGGACGATCATGAACGCGCCCATGCCCAGAGTGAAGGGCCAAATGGACGAGCCGGGGAACGACCCGACCACGCCGGCTGCCTGCTCGGTGGTGGCGTTGGGGTCGTCAGCCGGACGGGCCTTCATGCGACGGCTCCACCAGTAGTAGTACGAGCCGGGCAGGAAGCAAAGGAGCATGCCGCAGAACATCATGACGCCACCGGCGTTCTCGAGACTCCACGTCCAGTACACGGCGCACATGGCACCGAAAAAGAGGCCGAGCAGCAAGAGGAACTTGGATTCAACCTTCATGTCAGTGACTCTCCTCGTGCGTACCGTGCGCCAGAGCCTGGTGGCCCGGGTGGTTGTAGTCCCACGTCGGGCGCTCCGAGCGAATCGGGGGCAGACGGTAGAAGTTGTGGTGCGGTGGTGGCGAGGTGGTGAACCACTCGAGCGTGTGGCCGTCCCACGGGTTGTCACCGGCCGGATACTTCTTCCAGCTCACGATGATGTTGACCACGAACAGCAAGGTGGAGATGCCAATCATCGCCGCGCCGACGGATGACCACGTGTTGAGATTCTGCCACTGCGGGTCGTGTGGGTAGACCGCCATACGACGTGGCATGCCCTGCAGGCCGAGGATGTATTGCGGGAACGTGAAGACCTGAATACCGAGGAACAAGAACCAGAACTGAGTCTTGCCGATGCGCTCGTTCAAGAGGTAGCCGGTCATCTTCGGGCCCCAGTAGTAGAGGCCGGCCATGCCACCGAGCACGAGTGCCATCACAACCGAGTGGAAGTGGGCGACCACGAAGTAGGTGTCGTGGGTGAAGAAGTCGAGTGGTGGGCTGGCCAGGTAGATACCGGTGAGACCGCCGACGAGGAAGGTGAAGACGAATCCGATTGACATCAACATGGCGGTGGAGAACCAAATCTCGCCGCGCCACATCGTTCCGATCCAGTTGAAGATCTTGATACCCGTGGGTACCGCGATGAGGAGGCTCATGATGGAGAAGAAGGGGAGCAGAACCACGCCGGTGGTGAACATGTGGTGGGCCCACACACCCAGCGACAACGCGGCAATCGAGATGGTCGCGAAGATCATGCCCTTGTAACCGAAGACCGGCTTCTTCGAAAAGACCGGGATAATTTCGGTCACCATGCCGAAGAACGGCAGGGCCAGGATGTACACCTCGGGGTGTCCCCAGAACCAGAAGATGTGCTGCCAGAGCACCGGCACACCGCCTCCGGCCACCGAGAAGATGTGGGTTCCGAAGTGACGGTCGGCGTAGAGCATGATCAGGCCGGCCGTGAGAACTGGGAAGGCCAGCAGAATCAAGATGGCCACCACGAGCAGATTCCACGTGAAGATCGGCATCCGGAACATCGTCATGCCCGGGGCGCGCAGGTAGAAGACGGTCGCCGCGAGGTTCACGCCGGTGAAGATGGCCGAGAAACCGGTCAGCAACAGTCCGCCGATCCACAAGTCCGCACCGGAGCCCGGAGCGTTCAACGGGTTTGACAGCGGGGCGTAACCGACCCAACCGAAGTTGGCGGCGCCACCGGCCGTGAAGAAGCCCGACAGCATGGTGATCGAACCGGTCAGGTACAGCCAGTACGACAGCGCGTTCAGGCGCGGGAAGGCCATGTCGGGGGCGCCGATCTGAATCGGCACGATGACGTTGGCCAGCGCGCCGAAGGCGAAGGGGCCGGCAAATAGGTAGATCATCACCGAGCCATGCATGGTGAAGAGCTCGTTGTACTGCGCGAGTGAGACCAGGTGGCCGTTCGGGGTCGCCAACTGACCGCGGACGATCTCGGCGAACAGACCACCAATGACCAGCATGATGACCGCCGTCACGGTGTAGGACATGCCGATGACCTTGTGGTCGGTCGAGGTCAGCCAATTGAGCAGACCCGACGGGCCATGGTGCTCCTCGTGGCCGTGACCCTCGTCGTGGGTCGTCGTGGGGTGAAGGACGTCAGTCATGGTTACTTAACTCCGGTGCTGGACGTGGGCTTAGACGGAACGATGCTGGAGGTCTGCTGGTTGGTCGCCGACTGGTCGGCCGAGGCCGTCGTGGCGTTGGCGTTGGCGTTCAGCCACGTGCGGTACTCAGCGCCGGTGACGACCTTGACCTTGAAGAACATCAATGAGTGGTACAAGCCGCACAACTGGGTGCACTGACCAAAGTAGGTGCCGGTCTTTGTGGCGTAAAGGGTGAAGACATTGTTCACACCGGGCTGGGCGAAACGCGAGAAATTGAAGTCCTTCACGTAGAAACCGTGAATCACGTCGGTGGAGGTGAGGTGAATGCGGACGTTCTCGTTCACCGGCATCACCATGGTCGGGGTCTGGGTGGTCTGGCCCACGACGCTCACGTTCTCGCCGGGGTAGGTGAACTTCCAGCCCCACTGGAAGGCGTTGACGTTGATGGTCGCCGCGGGTGAGGGGTTCGACACTTCGGGGTTCTCCACCACGAGGGTGGCGACAAACAGGCCCACCACGATCAAGATCGGGATCACCGTGTAGAGCAACTCCAGCGGAATCTGGTACTGAGTTTGACGGGGAATAGCGTCACCCTTACGGCGGTAGCGCAGCACGGCCCACACGATGAGCAACGTGACGAAGGCGCCGATGATTGCGGCGGCCACTGAGAATCCCTGCCACAGGTGATACACATCCTGTGACTGCTTGGTGGCGCCGGGCGCCGCTCCGAAGGTGGGAACCGTGCAACCGGCGAGGGTCAGCGCGGCGAGGGGAAGCGCCCAGAAACGGGCCGCGACGCGACGGCGCCGGGTCCGCGGGGTGCTTCCCTGGGGGGGCAGGGAAGTGTGATCCACGGAAGAAACCTTACTCACTAGGCCCCACCGACCTTTCAACGGCTTCGAGTAAACAGATCGGAAGAGCGTCGTGTAGGGAAAGAGTGTAGATCTCGGTGGTCGCCGTATC
>CAXBRI010000095.1:0-5343 GCA_963978125.1 uncultured bacterium
GTTCGGTCGTGGTGCTCAACGACACTGACTGCGTGGTCCGCGCGGCCTGGCGCATCACCAAGTTCTTCTCGCGCGAGTCCTGTGGTCAGTGCACGCCCTGTCGCGAGGGATCGGGTTGGATTGAGCGCATCATGTACCGCCTCGAGCACGGCGGCGGTCGCCCCGAAGACCTCGAGCTCGTCCTCGACCTGTGCGACAACATCTCGCCGGGACTCGCGTGGCCGCCGCAGCAGACGACGATCTGCGTGCTCGGTCCGTCAATCCCCTCGGCCGTCAACTCGGCGCTGACGATGTTCCGCTCCGACTTCGAGGCCCACATCGCCCACGGAGGGTGCCCTCATGGCTGAGACCCCCGTCACCATCACGCTGAACGGTCGTCCGGTCACGGCCGCGCCGGGTGAGTTGCTCATCGAGGCCGCCGAGCGCGCCGGTGAGTACGTTCCCCGTTTCTGTTACCACCCGCGTATGGAGCCCGTCGGGGTGTGCCGTATGTGCCTCGTCGAAGTCGACGGCCCGCGCGGCGCGACCCTGCAGCCGGCGTGCTACCTGCGCGTCAGTGAGGGCATGAACGTCGTCACCGACTCGGACAAGGTGAAGAAGGCCCAGGACGGCGTTCTGGAATTCCTCCTCGCCAACCACCCCCTGGACTGTCCGGTCTGCGACAAGGGTGGCGAGTGTCCGCTGCAGGACCAGACGCTGGCCCACGGTTCAGGCGAGACGCGTTTCATCGAGGAGAAGCGTCACTTCGTCAAGCCGATCAGCATCGGTGAACTCGTTCTTCTCGACCGCGAGCGTTGCATTCAGTGCTCGCGGTGCACCCGCTTCGCGAGTGAGGTCGCCGGCGAAGCCGAAATCGCCTTCGCTGGACGTGGCGACCAGATCGAAGTGGCCCCGTCACCGACGCGCCCCTTCGACTCCATCTTCTCGGGCAACACCGTGCAGATCTGTCCGGTCGGTGCGCTGACTGCCAAGCCCTACCGCTTCACCGCCCGTCCCTGGGACCTCGAGCAAGTCGAGAGCACCTGCACGACGTGCTCGGTGGGCTGTCGCGTGGCCGTGCAATCGTCAGGCAATCGCCTGACCCGCGTGCTCGGCGTCGACTCCGACCCGGTCAACCACGGCTGGCTCTGCGACAAGGGACGTTTCACACTCGACAGTGTCGACGGCAACGAAGAGAACGTAGACCTCTTGTCACCCGCGGCGCGAGTGCGCGAACCGCACGTGCGCGTCGACGGCGAACTGCGTCCCGTTCCGTGGGGCGTCGCCCTGGCGCGTGCCGCCGAACTTCTGCGCGGCGACGTGGGCGTTATCGGCGGAGCGGCGCTCACCAACGAGGGTGCTTTCGCTTGGGAGCGTTTCGCCCGTGGCGTGCTGCACACCGACTCTCTTGACGCCCAGTACGGCGACGGTCTCGACGGTGCCCTCATCTCCGCTCTGTCGGCCGCGACCATCGACGAGGCGGCCGCGGCCCCCGTGGTGGTGACCCTCACGGGTGACCTGCGCGAAGAGCTCCCGGTGCTCTACCTGCGCCTGCGCGAGTCGGTCGTCAAGGGCACGTCGAAACTCATTGAAATTGCATCGGGTTCGAGTGCGTGGCGCCACGACGCAACGGTGACCCTGCCGGTTCGCCCCGGTGAGTCAGCCGCCCTCGCGGGAGCTCTGGCCGGTGGTTCCCTCGGTGTCGACTCCCTCGTCGATGAACAGACGCTGGCTGAAGCCCGTCACTTGATCGCCGATGGTGAGGGTGTCGTCTTCGTGGTGGGACGCCCCAACCTCGCCGAGTCGGCGGCCGTGACCGAGTCGGCCGTGCGCACGCTGGCCACTTCCTTCCCGAAGGCCACATTCCTCGTCGCCCTTCGTCGGGGCAACGTCCGTGGCGCCATCGACATGGGGCTCGCCCCGCACGTGCGCCCGGGCCGCGTGGTCACCCCCTCGTCCGGTCGTGACACGCTGGCGCAGTTGGCCGCGCTGCGCGAGGGCACCCAGAACGCCGTCTTGCTACTCGGCGGATGCCTCCTCGGTAACGTCCTCGACGTCACCGGTGCGCGCGCCGCTCTGGAGCGAGCCGCCGTGGTGGCCGTCACCGGACACGGGGGAGCGACACTGGCCTACGCCGATGTCGTCCTGCCCGCCCAGGTCGCCCACGAGCGCCAGGGCACCGTCACCAATCTTGAAGGTCGCGTGAGCACGCTGGCGCCCAAGGTTCTCGCCCCCGGCGCGGCATGGAGCGACGTCGCCATCGCCGCGGAACTCGCCGAGGTCTACGGGCAGCACCTGGGCCTCACCTCGATTGACCAGACCTCGCAGACCATCGAAGCCACAACCGGTTACCCGACGTGGACCACGCGCACCGACGCCGACGTCGATGGTGTCGTGGCGGGCCGTCCCGACTTGCGGGCCACGCGCCGGGCGATGGACCCGATGGCCTTCCCCGGTATTCGTTCGACCGACTTCGTGGGTATTGGCTCGCTGGCGAGCGCCACGCAGAGCGCCACCGTGACCGGCGCCGCGGTGCCCGGTCCGGCCGACTGGTCGCTCGTGAGCGCGGGCACCGGCGTCGACGTTGGTCGACCCGACAACTACGCGTTGGGACTCCACGTCGCGCGCCGCCTCTACGACAACGGCATCGCCGTGCAGGGCTCACCGGCCCTCACCGACCTGCGCGCCGAACTGTGCGTCGAGGTCAACCACTTCGAACTCGACCGCCTCGGTGTGGGTGACGGCGCACCGGTGACCCTCCAAGGTCCCCGGGGCACCTGGCGAGTGCCGGTACGGTTGAACGACGGCGTGCCCCGCGGTGTGGCGCAGGTGGTCTTTGGCGCTTCCGACGCGCAGGGCCGCGACTTGCGTGACCTGCTGGACGGGTCGGGCGTGACCACTCTCGTGCGATTGGAGACGGCCTCGTGATCTGGGCCTCGGCAGACCCGCTCTACGTGCACGGCGTCAACTGGGCCGTGGTGCTGATCGTCCTCGCGCGCATCCTCGTGGCCTTCGGCGCGCTGATGACGTCGGTCATCTTGATGATCTGGTTCGAGCGCAAGGTCATCGCCGACATGCAGAGCCGCATCGGGCCCCAGCGCTGGGGACCGTTCGGACTCCTCCAGACCCTGGCTGACGGCATCAAGCTGTTCTTCAAAGAGGACCTCGTGCCCGCCGAGGCCGACCGCTTCGTCTTCAAACTCGCCCCCTACCTGGTGCTGATTCCCGCACTGGTCACCTTCGCCATCGTGCCGGTGGGTGCCACGGCGCACATCGCCGGTCACGTGGTCCAACTCCAGGTGGCCGACCCGCCGATCGGCATTCTCCTCATGCTCGTGATGTCGGGCATCTCCGTCTACGGCGTGATGCTGGCCGGCTGGGCCTCGGGTTCGAAGTACCCGCTGATGTCGTCGGTGCGCGCCAGCGCCCAGATGATCAGCTACGAAGCGGCCCTGGGCATGACCATCGCCACGGTCATCCTGGCAACGGGTTCGCTCTCGACGCAGTACATCGTGCGCCACCAGGCCCACGGGGTGTGGAACTGGAACGTCATCCACCTCGGTCTCGTCCCCTTCATCGTCTTCTTGATCGCCATCACCGCCGAACTGAACCGGCCGCCCTTCGACGTGGTCGAGGCCGAGTCCGAGCTCGTGGGTGGTTTCCACACCGAGTACTCGAGCATCCGATTCGCTCTGTTCTTCCTGGCCGAGTTCATGAACACCATCACGATGTCGGCCGTGATGGTCACCTTGTTCTTCGGCGGCCCGGCCGGTTGGGTGCCCAACATCCCCCACCTGCAGTGGCTCTTCCCGGTGATCTGGTTCACGGGCAAGACCGTCGTCTTCGCCTACGTCTACGTGTGGTTCCGCGCCGCTTTGCCGCGCTTCCGCTACGACCAGGTCATGGCCCTGGGTTGGAAGCGTCTCATTCCGATCAGCGTCGGCTGGCTGCTCATTGTCGGCGGCTTCTTGGTGTCGGTGGCGTGGGGTCTGATCATGGTGGGTGCGACGTTGCTCGGCGCCGCGATGTTGCTGCGCGCCTTCGAGATCGGCGACGCGCGCGGCACCGGACCGGGGGCTCTCCTGCCCACGGTCGGTGAGCGTCCGCTCGCGGCCGACAAGCTTCGTTCCCTCACCGACGGGGAGGCGTGATGGCGAAGTGGACTGACTTCTTCGGCGGTTTCCGCCTGACCCTGGCCCACGTGGGCCGGCCCAAGGTGACTAACTCGTACCCGGCCGTCAAGCGCGTGAAGCAGCCCCGTCAGCACGGCCGTCACGTTCTTAACCGTTACGAGGACGGCCTCGAGAAGTGCATCGGCTGTGAGCTGTGCGCCGGTGTCTGCCCGGTCAACTGCATCTACGTGCGCGGCCTCGACAACCCGCCGGACCACCCCGTCAGCCCCGGTGAGCGGTACGGCTACGTCTACGAAATCAACTACCTGCGTTGCATCCACTGCGACCTGTGCGTGGAGGCCTGCCCGACTCAGGCCATCACCGAGTCCAAGATGTTCGAGTTTTCCTTCACCAACCGCGCCGACGCGATTTACACCAAGGCCGAATTGGTCGTCGACGACCAGGGCTTCCCTCAGCGCCTGCCCTGGGAGGACTGGCGCGAGGGCGAGGCCGAGTTGACCGGTGGTTGGATGCGCGCCACCTCACCGGCCGGAGACGCCTCCTTCGAGGGCGTCGTGTCGTGGACCGGTGACCTCGGGTTCGGTGTGCGCGCCGCCGAAGCCGGCCAGTCCGGCCCGGTCGACCTCGCCGCCACCGGCACCAAGTCGTTGCGCCGCGCCTTCCCCGACCACCTCGAGCCCGAGGACGTGCCGAGTGACCTGCGCGGACTTCCGGCGTTACTTAACGACCTGCGCGAGGTCCGCGAGAAGCTACCTAAGATCGGACGCCGCACATGATGGCCCTCGCCTACAGCTGGCCGGCCATGGCCGTCTACATCGCCTCGGCGCTGCTGATTATCGGCGGTGCCATCGGCGTGCTCATCTACCGCAACCCCGTGCACGCCGCGCTGAGTCTGATCATGACCCTGGTGGGGGTGGCCGTTGCCTTCGTGGCCCAGGCCGCCGACTTCCTCGCGGCCGTGCAGATCATCGTGTACGCCGGCGCCATCGTCGTGCTGTTCTTGTTCGTCATCATGTTCCTCGGCGTCGACCGGCGCGAGGACGTCACCGCCGAGCCCCTCGTGGCTCAGCGACCCCTCGCCGTGTTGCTGGTCCTCATCGCCGTCGGCTCCATCGTGGCGCTGGGCATCGAGGCCTCCTGGGCCGTCGGCCCCCACCACGTCACCGGCAAGACCCTCGGGCCGTACCAGAACGTCGGCGAGCTCGGCCGCTCGGTCTTCACCACCTACCTC
>CAXBRI010000096.1:0-5309 GCA_963978125.1 uncultured bacterium
GGGTGCGTTCGAATTGAAGGGTCTGCGCTCGTGAGCTCGTCGATTCCTCGTCCCACGGCGCCCTACGAAGGCGTCATCGGCCGTACCATCCAGGAATCGAAGGCGGTGCCGGTGCCCGTGTCGAAGGCGCCCGAAGGGGCGCCGAACGTCATCGTGATCTTGTTGGACGACGTGGGCTTTGGCACGTGTTCCACATTCGGCGGGCCGGTGCCCACACCGGCCCTCGACCGCATCGCCGACCGTGGTCTCAAGTACAACCAGTTCCACACGACGGCCCTGTGTTCGCCGACGCGCGCGGCCATGCTGACGGGGCGTAATCACCACACCGTGCACATGGGCGGTATCACCGAAGGCGCCATCGCCTTCCCGGGGTACGACTCGGTCATCCCCAAAGAAGCGGCGACTGTCGCGACGATTCTGCAGCAATCGGGCTACTCCACGGCGGCCATTGGCAAGTGGCACCTCACCCCGGCGTGGGAACAGTCCCCGACGGGCCCCTTCGACCGCTGGCCGGTGGGCCTGGGCTTTGAACACTTTTACGGCTTCCTGGGTGGGGAGGCATCCCAGTGGGAGCCGGCGCTCTACCGCGGTACGACGCCGGTCGCTCCCCACCTCGACAACCCGAACTACCACCTGAGTGAGGATCTCGCAGATGAAGCCGTGCGGTGGCTCGAACTCCAGCGCGGCACGAACCCTGACCGGCCCTTCTTCTTGTATTTCGCGACCGGGGCAATGCACTGTCCGCACCACGTGGCCCCCGAGTGGAGCGAGCGTTTCCGCGGTGCTTTCGACCAGGGCTGGGACAAACTTCGCGAAGAAATCTACGAACGCCAGCTCAAAGCGGGTGTTATTCCACCCGGCACCGCGCTGACATCCCGACCCGACCCCGTTCCGGCGTGGGAGGAGTACCCCGATCGCTACAAGCCCGTGGCCTCGCGTCTCATGGAGGTCTTCGCCGGATTCCTCGCCCATACGGACGCCCAGATTGGGCGGGTTCTCGACGCGGTTGATCGACTCGGTCTCGATGACAACACGATGGTCCTCTTCTTGGCCGGGGACAACGGGGCATCGGCTGAGGGAACGGTGCACGGCGCGTGGAGCGCCCCCGCATTTCAAAACGGCATCGCCGAAGACCCCGAGTGGCTCTTGGCTCACATGGACGACTTCGGTACCCCGAAATGTGAGAACCACTACAACGTCGGCTGGGCCTGGGCCCTTGACGCCCCGTTTCAATGGATGAAGCAGGTCGCCTCGCACTTCGGGGGAACGCGCAACGGCCTCGCCGTTCGCTGGCCTCGAGGAATTGCCGAAGCGGGTGGTCTTCGTAGTCAGTTCCATCACGTGGTCGATATTGCGCCGACCATCCTTGCGGCGGCCGGATTGACCTGGCCGACACATGTCAACGGATTGGAGCAACTCCCGGTGGCTGGCGTACCGATGAACTATTCGTTCACCGATGCAGATGCTCCCTCCACGAGGCGCACGCAGTACTTTGAGATGTTCGGCAATCGCGCGTTGTATCACGACGGTTGGATCGCCTCGTGTTTCCACGGTCGTGTCCCGTGGGATCGCTTCTCGTCGCGCGAGTTTGACGGACCCGATGAACGCTGGGAGCTGTACCACATCGCTGAAGACTTCAGCCAAGGGGTGGACCTCTCCTCGCAGTTCCCGGAGAAGTTGGCCGAACTGAAGGAGTTGTTCGACGTCGTGGCGACCGAGAACCAGGCTTTCCCGCTGCGCGACCCACTCTCGGGTGCGTTAAGTGGCGTACCTCTGCCTTCGAATCTGGGGACGCGTACCGCGGTGACCTACACCAAGGCTCACGTGAGACTCCCCGAGCGCACCGTGGTGAATCTCAAAAACTGTTCCTTCCGGATCACGGCCACGCTGACGACGTCGGCCACGGCGCGTTCGGGTGTCATCATCTGCCAGGGCGGCAACATGAACGGATGGACGCTCTACCTTGACACCGACGGCCACCCTGTCTTCCACTACAACTGGGTGGGCCACGAGCACTACATCGCCCGGGGTGCCGAGGCCTTGTCGGTGGGTGCCCACGTGGTTCGCGTGGAGTTCGCATACGACGGTGGTCTGGGGGGAGGCGGCCACGCGGCCCTCTTCGTGGATGACCAATTGGCTGCCACCGTGCGCCTGGAGCACACCGTCCCCTTCGTGTTCTCCATCAGCGGGGAGACCTTTGACGTCGGTCGCGACACGGGGACTCCCGTGGGCTTTTATCCCCACGAATTCCCATTCGACGGCGGGATCGAAGGAGTGCTTGTGGAGCGACTTAGCGAACCGCCGGCCGAAGTTGCGCGGCTCATCGCCGAAGGCGAATTCCGGGCCGGACTGTCCGTTCAGTAGCCGAGTTTTGGAGGGAATGTCGGTCTTTCGGGCCCCCGTAACCTGCACGAGGTGAGTTCGAGCCGAGTCGCCAAAACAAAGAACGGCGTCGCCCCGCGTGAGTGCGAGGTCTGCCACCGACCGTTCGAATGGCGGGCCAAGTGGCGTCGTGATTTTGAGAACGTCCGATACTGCTCGACGGCGTGTTCAAAAGAAGCCCGCCGTCTGCGACGCCTGGATACCTAGTGGCAGAGACTCTTCTCGTTCTCGGGGATCAACTCTCCACTGAAGTTGCGCCGTGGGATGATTTGGATCGTTCAACAGTCGTCTTGTTGATTGAGAGCGAGCACCTACTCGCCAAACACCGTCACCGCACGCGGGTCGCCCTCTATCTGTGCGCCATGCGGGCCTTTGCCGAGCGCGTGCGGGATCTGGGATTCACGGTTGATTATCGGCGGGCCCGAAGTTTCCGCGAAGGGGTGGCAGCCCACCTCGCCGAGCACGGTCCGAGGGATCTCATCATGAATCACCCCCGAGGGCGAACTGCGGCGCGGCTGTTTTCAGACCTGGGTGTGACGCTTCTCCCTGATCCTTTCTTCATGAGCGACCCGGAAGAGTTCGCCTCGCGATTCGCGAAGAAGTCGCACACGATGGAAACTTTCTATCGGGACCAGCGACGTCGACTCGGGATGTTGATGGACAGCGATGGCCCCGTCGGTGGCCGGTGGAACTTTGATGAAGAGAACCGAAAGCCACTGCCGCGAGACGGTGGTCAGTGGCCTGAACCTTGGCGCCGCGAATTGACCGACGAGGAACGTGAGATTGTGGCGTCGTGTCGAGAACTCCCCGGGGAGGATGCGGTTGCGTACTGGCCGCGTACCCGGGCCGATGCACTTGATCAGTTACGCGACGCGGTGGAACGGATTGTGCCCCACTTCGGCCCGTACGAGGACGCCGCGAGTTCACGTAACTGGCATCTCGCCCACACGCGACTGAGCCCCGCTCTCAACATGGGGTTACTCCACCCTCGCGAAGTGGTCGACGCTATCGTCGCGGCGTACCAGGCGGGTCAGGTGGAGTTGGCGAGCGCCGAAGGTCTAGTCCGTCAAATCATAGGTTGGCGTGAATGGGTGTGGCTGTGGCACCGAGTGAGAGACGACGACTACACCGGTCGTAACGCTCTGTCGGCTACCGAATCGTTCCCCGCAGCGTGGCGAGATCTGGAGAGTCACACTATGAACTGTCTGGACGCCGTGCTCGGCCACGTACGTGACTTTGCGTGGGCACACCACATTGAGCGATTAATGGTTCTCGGCAATGCTGCGACCCTTGCCGGAATCGAGCCCGTGGCCTTTACGGACTGGATGGTGGACGTGTTCGTGGACGGTGCCGAGTGGGTCATGGAGGCCAACGGTCTCGGCATGGGGACCTGGGCCGACGGTGGATTGACCACGACGAAGCCCTACATATCGGGCGGGAATTACCTGTCCAAGATGACCGATTTCTGCAAGGGTTGTCAGTTCTCTCCGACGGAGCGAACCGGTGAACGGGCCTGCCCCTTGACCACGCTCTACTGGCAATTCTTGATTGACCACTCTGGCGAACTCGCCCGGGTCAATCGGATGATCCCCGTACTGCGCTCGGCCGAACGCCGACCGGATCGCGAGGAGATTGCACAGCGGGCCCCGGTGGCGCGGCGAGTTATTCTCACCGGTCGAGTGAGTTAGACGCCTAGAAGGTGTCGGTTTGCACGAACTAGAGTTGGTGAACCGTGCGAGCCTGGTGGCGCACACGGGAACCTAACGCCCATGAGTCGCTACGTCCTCTCCCTCCAGTGCCCGGATCAGCCCGGGATTGTCCACGCTGCTTCCCGGGCGATTCTGGAACTCCGTGGCAACGTCACGGACTCCCAGCAGTTCAGCGACCCCGAGACGGGTACTTTTTGTCTCCGCACGGCCTTTGACGTGGAGGGTCACGACGAGATCGAAATCCGCGCCGTCTTGGCTCGCGAGCTCGATTCGTTCGGCGCGGCAATTCGGCTTCGGCTGGAGAACGACCGGCACCGGCTCCTCATCCTGGTGTCAAACGTCGATCACTGTCTCGTCGACTTGTTGTACCGGCGCAGCATCGGCGAACTGGCCGTTGACGTGCCTCTCGTGATTGGGAATCACCCTGAGCCGGCAGCCGTCTGCGCCGCGCACGGAGTCGATTTCCTGCACCTTCCCACCACGGCCGACAACAAGGCCGAGGTGGAAGCGGTCATCGCGGCCCGGGCTAAGGAGCTCGACGTCGACCTGATCGTTCTCGCGCGGTACATGCAGATTCTCTCGCCCGACTTCTGCGCCCAGTTCGAGTCGCAGATCATCAACATC
The DNA here is from genome assembly GCA_963978125.1 of uncultured bacterium. GTDB lineage: Bacteria > Actinomycetota > Acidimicrobiia > Acidimicrobiales > RAAP-2 > RAAP-2. Next base: position 4,716 of record CAXBRI010000096.1, read on the forward strand.
CACCACTCATTTCTGCCCGGTTTCAAGGGTGCGCGCCCGTATCACCAGGCCTACCAACGCGGCGTCAAACTCATCGGCGCGACGGCTCACTACGTGACCTCAGATTTGGATGAGGGCCCGATCATCGAACAAGACGTCGCTCGGGTGTCGCATCGTCACGAGCCAGCCGACTTGGTAGCGATGGGTCGCGATCTCGAGAGGACCGTTCTGGCCCGCGCCGTGAGGCTGCACGTCGAAGACCGTGTCGTTCTTCTCGGGCACCGCACCGCTGTTTTCTATCGCTAGGCGTTCGTCCGCTCGATCGGCGGCAAGAAGTGAAGAACTGTCTTCTCGTCCAACATCGGGTCTTGGGGCAGGTAGACGCGCATGTTGAGCCGGAAGAGCTCCCCCGGAGTTGTGGCGATCCAGTTGGCCAGATTCTCGGCCGGTGCGGCGGGTCCCACCGCGATGTCCAGGCTCCCGTCGGGATTGAGCACGAGGTCCCGGTCGGAGGACTGCACCGAATAACGGTGGTGTTCGTTGGGAATGAGCATGTACATCGGCGTGTAGGCCGTGATGGACCAGAAGCCGAAGGGGTGCACCGGGGGGATCTGG
>CAXBRI010000097.1:0-5297 GCA_963978125.1 uncultured bacterium
ATGATACGGCGACCACCGAGATCTACACTCTTTCCCTACACGACGCTCTTCCGATCTTCTACGCGACGCGAACGATTTGCTCCCCGGGCTCCGTTCGACCTCGGTGGTGGAGATTCGATCAGGATTGCGACCCGCCGCCCCTACCGCTAATCCTTTCATCGAGGCACTTAAAGGAACTTCGTGGTACTGGACGTCCGGGCACTTTCGCCACGGTGTCACCCTTGCCCCTCTGTATGCACGCCGCCTTGTAGGAGTGATTCAAAGTGCGAGTTAACGGCCGAGAACACGCCATCGCACGATGCAATGTGCGCGAGATGCTGGGTCGACTAGATATCGGAGAACGTGGCGTCGCCGTTGCGTTGAACGGAACCATCGTTCCGCGCTCGGAGTGGGATCGCACCTTTGTCGATGAAAACGACATGGTGGAAGTCGTCACTGCCGCGGCGGGTGGATAGATCAACCCCCACTCCCCTCGCCGCTAGACTTGGACCTTCACGGGCTGTGGCTTAGTTTGGTCTAGAGCGCTCGGCTGGGGGCCGAGAGATCGGGAGTTCAAATCTCCCCAGCCCGACCATCAGGACTTGACGCATTCGTTTCGTATTGTCCCCAGCACGCCGATCGATGTCTCTAGAACATCACCCGGCTGGAGGAACACCGGAGGGGTGCGACCTTGGCCCACGCCAGAAGGACTTCCGGTGAAAATCAGATCGCCGGGTTGAAGTTCGACGACGCTGGACAGGAACGAAACGATTTGGGAGACGTTGAAGACCATTTCCCCAGTGGAACTGTCCTGCATCGTGGCACCGTTTAGATTGCAGCGGATGGGAAGGTTGTTCGGGTCCGCGACCGACGATGCGGTCGTGAGCCACGGACCAACCGGTGCGAAATTTCGGAAACTCTTACCCATCGAGAACTGGGGCGTTTTCCCCGCCATCTGCATTGTTCGTTCGGACACGTCTTGGCCGACGCAATAGCCGGCCACGTAATCCAGCGCAAACTCGGACGGAATCATTCTTCCGCCTCGACCAATGACGACAACCAACTCTGCTTCGAAATCTGTTGTCTGGGACGGGATGGGAATCGGCGAATTTGGACCTGCGAGGGATGACTTGAATTTGGCGAACACCATTGGTGAAGTCGGCACCGCGAGTCCCATTTCTCGGGCGTGATCGTGATAGTTCGCCCCCACCGCGTAGATCTGACCCGGAGACTCCACGACCGGCCCGAGTAGGCCACTCCCCATCATCTGAGATGGCGTCGTGGGATCGTCCGGCTCGAGTTGAACGCTGCTGTACCACTTTTCAAACTTTGCAATTTGTGGAACCAGCTTGTCTACGGCGGATGAGAACGACCCATTACTGGCTTTGGCGATATCAATCAAACCGTCGTCAGTTACTACGGTCGCACGTCCATTCACGTTGGCGATGCGCATTCTCTCTCAATCCTCCGTGGACCGCGTTGGATCCGCGAGTAAACCGGCAATCATCGACACGACCGTGGGGTCCGTCAATGTTGTCACATCTCCCAACTCTCGGTTTTCGGCAACGTCGCGCAGGAGGCGCCGCATGATCTTCCCCGATCGCGTTTTCGGAAGATCGGGGGTGAGAACAATTTGGCGGGGCTTTGCGATAGGGCTAATCGTGGTCGCAACGTGTTGACGGAGTTCGGACACAAGATCGGCCTGATCCGCACCTTCGTCGAGAGCGCTCGCCTTGAGGGTAACGAACGCCACCACGGCCTGACCAGTCGTAGGGTCCGTGGCGCCTACGACCGCCGCTTCAGCGACTGCCGTATGGCCGACGAGTGCATGTTCGATTTCGGTGGTGGACAATCGGTGTCCGGAAACATTCATCACGTCATCCACTCGACCCAGCAGCCAGATGTCGCCATTAGCGTCGAATTTCGCTCCGTCGCCGGCGAAGTAACGACCCGGGAAGCGAGACCAGTATGTCTCCGCGAATCGATCAGAATCACCCCAAATTCCACGAGCCATCGACGGCCACGGCTCATCGATGACGAGATAGCCACCGTGTCCATGAGGAACGGGAGTGCCGTCGCCATCCACAACGCTCACCGACACTCCCGGGAAGGCGCGCATGGCAGCACCCGGCTTCGTGGACGTAATTCCCGGCAGGGGCGTGATCATCATCGCACCTGTTTCGGTCTGCCACCAAGTGTCGACAATGGGGCAACGACCACCACCGACGTGCTCGCGGTACCACATCCAGGCTTCGGGATTGATCGGCTCACCTACCGACCCGAGAAGCCTCAGCGATGTGAGGTTGTGCGACTCGGGGAGCTCGCTCCCCCACTTCATCAACGTACGAATGGTTGTGGGTGCGGTATAGAGGACGCTGACGCCGTACTCTTCGATGATTCTCCACCAACGATCGCGGCCACCCGAATCGGGAAGTCCTTCGTAGAGAATCTGCGTGACACCGTTTATGAGTGGACCATAAACGATGTAACTATGTCCAGTTATCCAGCCAATGTCGGCTGCCGTCCAACACACATCGGTTTCAGGCTTCACATCCAGCACCATGTTGTACGTTGTCGCAACCTGGGTGAGATACCCACCCGTCGTATGGAAAATACCCTTCGGTTTGGCTGTTGTACCCGAGGTGTACATGATGAATAGGGGCTGTTCAGAGGGAAAGCTGGTTGCGTGGTGGATGGTGTTTTGGCGCGGAACGATCTCGTGCCACCAGACATCACGATCTGTCACCCAATCGACATTCTGTTTGGTCCTCTGAACCACCAGAACCTTCTCAACGCTGGGGCATGACAGCAGTGCCTCATCGACAGCCGGCTTCAAAGGTGAGACGGACCCCCGTCGGAAGGCCCCATCCGCGGTAATGACGAAACGGCAACCGGAATCTTGAATTCGGCTGGCTAATGCATCTGCCGAGAACCCACCAAAAACCACTGAGTGCATAGCCCCCAGTCGGACGGCCGCGAGCATCGCGATCACGGCTTCAGGAATCATTGGCATGTAGATAGCAACGCGATCCCCTTCGCGTACTCCCAATTCTGTCAGGGCGTTGGTTGCCTGACATACGAGGTCCTGCAATTCGGCGTATGTGATCGTTCTGGTTTCGCCCTCGGCATCAGCAATCCAGTGGAACGCAACGCGGGAACCCTGACCGGCCTGAACGTGGCGATCGACGCAGTTCACGGAAGCGTTGAGTCGTCCATCCGAGAACCATTGCGCAAATGGAAGGTTCCAAGAAAGTACCTCCGTGGGAGCTACGGACCACTCGAGGCGATTGGCTTGTTCGCGCCACCAGCCGAGTCGATTTCCACCGGCCGTTGCATATACATCAGCTTTGGCGTTTGCGCTATCAACGAAGTGCTGCGCTGGTGGGAACGTTCGCGTTTCGTTGAGGAGTGCTTCTAATTCGTTCTCTGACATGACTCGCCTCCGTTGAAATGGTAGCCAGAGCGCCGCAAGGACCTATTGGAAGTTCGAACTACGAGATTTGTCTCAGTTGGTCACGGTAACGCTTGCCGTTCTGAACGTACAGTGCGGCCCCAATCGAAATGGCGGCTGGGTTACTACCACCTTCTTTCACCGTTGCCGGTACGCCTACTGCCAGTGCACCGTCGGGGATATCAGTGTTGTTGCGAACCATTGCGGCGGCTGCAACGGTTGCACCGCGTCCGACCCGAACCCGATGAAGGACGACCGATCCGCTTCCAACGAGAGCACCGTCTTCGACCACGCAACCTTCAAGATGCGCGATATGCCCTACGACGCAGTCGTTTCCGACAACAGTCGGAAACTCCGCGACCGCGTGAACGACCGTGCCGTCTTGAATGGACGTTCGTTCACCGACGATGATGGTGCCGTAGTCACCCCGCAGGACCGCACCGGGCCACACCGTCGATTCGGCGCCAATGCGCACGTCGCCGATAATCACGGCGTCGGGATGAACGAATGAGTCGGGGTGAATCTGGGGGACGCGGTCGCCGAGAGCGTAGATGGGCATGGCTTCCTTCCTATTTCGTGAGCCACGAAATTAACTGATAGACACGCCATCCGACGTACACAACCGTTGACGCGATAGCGAACTTCCACAGACCAGGAATGGGTTGAGGGGTGTCCGGTTCGGTGCTTCCGCCGCACAATTCGCAGATGGATTCCTGCGAAGGCCGATCGCACGGATCACACCAGTACCCCACTATTCAGTCCGGACGCGAACTCGAATTGGCGTAGTGCCAAGCTCGAACTTTTCCCTGAGGGACCGCTCGACGTAACGAAGGTACGTGGGCGCGAGCCGACCCGAAATGAAGAGAGTGAATGTAGGTGGGTTGATGGCTCCTTGAACCGCGTATCTGATCTTCCCTGTTGGTGAAGGCTGTCGTACCTGTAAGTCACGTATTGCCCGGTTAAGCATCCCGGTCGGAACTCGCTTGGCGTAGTCGACTGATGCCTCTTGTAGAGCGGGAAACAACTTGTGCACTCCCTTGCCCGAGAGCGCGGTCGTTTTCACAACAGGCGCATCCCCCAGGAACGCCAGCTTTTCGATGACAGTTCCCAGCACCGCGTCACGCTCTTCGGTGGGAACGAGTTCCCACTTGTTGAGAACAACAATTGCCGGGCAACCAGCCGCGGAAATTCGCTCTGCCAGACGTTGATCCTGGCCGGTCGCGCCAACCGTCGCGTCGATAACGAGTACCGCAATGTCCGCACGATCGAGAGCCTCAAGACTCCTAAGCGTGGCGTATGTTTCAAGCCCGGCTTCGGTTTTGGCGCGTCGTCGCATTCCCGCCGTGTCAATAAATCTGATGGTTCCATGTTCGGTTTCCACCACGGTGTCGATGGCGTCACGCGTGGTGCCCGGCATGTCGTGAACGACCGATCTCTCTTCGCCAATTAGACGGTTGAACAGTGTCGACTTACCGACGTTTGGTCGACCTACGATTGCCACGCCCAGCGCTCCGTCGTCGGACAGTTCGGAATCTGCCGCAATCGTCGTGGTCAGACTGTCCGTTATTCGATCCAGAAGGTCGCCTGCGTTTCGGCCGTGAAGGGCGGATACGGGGATCGCGTCGCCGAGCCCAAGTTGGAGGAACTCCCACAGTCCGCCCTCTTGCGATTCTCCGTCAACTTTGTTAGCCACGACCATGGTCGGTCGTCCGCTCTGCTGCACCCACCGAGCGGCGCGGAGATCCTCTTCCGTTACCCCGGTTGCCGAATCCACCACGAGCAGGATGAGGTCAGCTCCACGCAATGCAATATCCGCCTGCTGGGAGACCTTCTCTTCGAGTGAATCCCCCGACTCGAGCCAACCTCC
>CAXBRI010000098.1:0-5272 GCA_963978125.1 uncultured bacterium
TGATACGGCGACCACCGAGATCTACACTCTTTCCCTACACGACGCTCTTCCGATCCGAACGATTCTCAATCGTCTTGCCCGCGGCGGGGGCCTCCAGATGGACTCGACGGTCCTCTACGCCCTGGGCCGAGATGGCGGAACGGTGACCCCGGCCGACCTGCGTACCCGGACGCCGTACAACACGTACCTCCACGCAGGGCTCACACCCACGCCCATCTGCGTGGTGTCGATGACGGCCCTCAGAGCCATGTTGAATCCGCCTCCGGGTCCGTGGCTGTACTTCGTGGTGATCGACCGCGCGGGACACGAGGCCTTCGCGGCGACCTTCGCGGAGCAGTTACGTAACGAGCAACGGGCCCGAGCGGCGGGTCTGTGATGCGCTGGCGTCTCGGTGTCGTGGGTTCGCCCATCGCCCATTCCCTGTCCCCGCAGTTGCACGAAGCGGCGTTGCGTCTGTGCGGTTTGGACGGGGCGAGCGAGAGGTGGGAAGTGACCGAGCACGAAGCGAATCTGCTTCGTTCGGCGATGGGATCACGCTTCGACGCCCTGTCAGTCACGATGCCCCTGAAGGAACGCGCCCTCGAACTGTGCGACGACGTCGACGCCGTTGCTCAACGCATCGGAGCGGTGAATTCGTTGGTGTGGCGCGAGGGTCGGATTATGGGCACTAACACCGATGGCCGTGGCCTGCTCGCGGCCATCGGTCACGAGTTCGGCTGGTCGGCCGATGGCGCCCACGTCGTGGTGTTGGGAACGGGCGGCGCCGCCAAGTCCATCGTCGACGCCTGTGTGGAAGCCGGCTCCGCGTCGGTGAGCGTGCACGGCCGTAACGAAGCCGCCGTGGCCTCACTTCGCGAAAAGTACGACCGGGTCCGCGACGAAGCCGTGGTGTACCGACCGATTGATCTCATCGTGAACACGGTTCCCACTTCGGGGCGCACCCCTACGGCCGACACGCTCAACGGCGTCACGGTCGATACCGTGGCGGTGGATGTGACCTACGACACGGGCCGTTCGGCCTGGTTGGGCACCCACGCCGCATTGGGTTGTCGAACCCAAGACGGAATGCCCATGCTGGCCCACCAGGCCGCTTTGCAGGCATCCTGGTGGTGGGGCATCCCGGTGGATGGAGCCCGGCTATTGGAGGCGCTGTGAGCGATTTTTGGGACTCCCTCGCTGGCCGGCTCAGCCGAGCCGGACGATTCGATGCGGGTCTCTTCTGGGGGCTGGTGGCCCTTGGAATCACGGGGACCGTGATGATCTACAGCGCCACCCGGGCCGCCCTGGAGAACGCGGGTTATGACCCCCACTTCTATCTGATCCGTCAGGGAACCTTCGTGGCCATCGGGATTGTCCTGATGTACGTCATGTCCCGCGTGGATTACCGACGACTCGAAATCGTGGCCACGCCGTCCTACATCGCGTCACTGATTGCCTTGGTCGGCGTCTTCGTCCTGGGTAAGAGCGCCCTCGGTGCCCAGCGGTGGTACGACCTCAAGTTCGTCCAGGTCCAGCCGAGCGAATTCACCGTCTTGGTGATCATCGTCGCTTTCGCCACGTACTGCCAACGACGGCCCGAAGGTCTCACGATGCGCGACGTGGCTCGACTTCTCCTGATGACCATCGTTCCGGTGGCACTCATTTTTAAGCAGCCCGATCTCGGAACCACGATCATCATCGTGTTGTGCGTGGGCGCGATGATGGTGATTGCCGGCGTGCCGCCACGTTTTCTCTACACCCTCACCGTCCTCGGAACGGTCGGGCTCGTAGCGGGCGCCTCATTTAACATCTTGAAGCGATATCAAGTCGATCGATTTGTTTCGTTCCTGAACCAGAACTCGACGGATCCCGCTCTGCAAACCCTTGTGTACGAGGTCAACAACGCCAAATCGGCGATTGGCTCGGGTGGCTGGCACGGAGCGGGACTCTTCCAGGGGCTACAGACGGTGCTCGGCTACGTTCCCGAGCAACGGACCGACTTCATCTTCACGGCCATCGGCGAGCAACTGGGATTCCTGGGTTCGCTGGTCGTGGTGGCTCTGTTGGCGTGGGTGGCCTTCCGGATGTATCGAATCGCCCGCCAATCCAAGGACACCATGGGCCGGCTCATGGGCGTGGGAATCTTCATCTTCTTCGCTTTTAGTTGCTTCGAGAACATCGGTATGACGATGGGCATCATGCCGGTGACAGGCATCCCTCTGCCCCTGTTGAGTTACGGTGGTTCCGCGGCGCTCGTCTTCTACACCGCCGGGGGATTGTTACTTTCAGTGTCTCGTCGCTTGTCCAATTAGGATGAGGCCATCATGAGCGAGTCGACGCTAAGCCCGGCTGACGAGAAGCCACTTCGGGTGATGAGAGTCGCCGACGTGGTGTTTGAGCTCTCCGAGCCCAGCCCGCAGGTTCACTTAGTGGAGACCGAGGGGCAGGGGCGTCATCTAGTAATTCCGATGGCACTGCCCGAAGGCACGGCGCTGCACCAGGCTCTCAACAAAGTGGTAGGCCGCCGTCCGACCACCCACGAGTTCTACGCCGAGATGTTGAGCCGGCTTCAGGCTGAGGTGGTAGCGGTGCGGTTGACGAGTTACAGCAAAGGTGTTTTCTACGCCGAACTCGAGGTCATGGGTCCACGTGGCCGCGAGGTGCTCGATTGCCGCCCGAGTGACGCGTTGATATTGGCGCACCGTCAGCGAGTTCCCGCCCCGGTCCTGTGCGCCGAGCAGGTTCTCGCGGCCTTCGCCGACGTCGTTTCCTAATCGAACGTCAGAGCCAGAACTTCACCGCCACGGCGGGTCTGGGCGTTCTCGTCCGATACCCGAAGCAACAGGGCGACGATGATGTAATTCGACACGAGGGAGCTACCGCCATAGGCCATGAAGGGCAGGGTCACGCCCGTGAGGGGAAGAAGGCGTAAGACGCCCGCCATGATGAAGAAGGCCTGAAGGCCCACCAGAATGCCCAGACCCGATGACGCGAGTCGCACAAAATCGGAGTGTGAGCGCTGGGCGATTCGAAACGCCTCACCAACGAAGATGGCGAAGAGGCAAAGCAGAAGGACGACACCGAGGAAGCCGAGCTCCTCGCCAATGGCGGCGAAAATCATGTCGGATGTGATCTCAGGAACCGTTCCCGACTGGCCGAGCCCCAGCCCCGTGCCGGTCATGCCGCCCGCCGCGAAAGAGAACCACCCGTAGGCCAACTGGTGGGAGACGGCGAAATTAGTTGACGACCACGGATCGAGCCAGAGGGAAATTCTCGACTGGACGTGGCTAAAGAGATTGACGGCCGTGAACACGCCACCCACCAAGAGGCCCGTCCCCAGGACTAGGTACGTGCGAAGTCCGGTGGCCAACCAGAGCAACGCAATGAACAGGCTGAATAGCAGCATCGCGAACCCAACGTCGTTCTCGGCACCGAGTACGGCGACGGAGAACCCCCACGCGACCAGGATGGGGATTAAGACGCCCGGCGGAACGATGGTGCGACCGAATACGCGCTGGGTGGGTGTGGAGAGGAGTGCACGGTTGGAGGCGAAGTAGGACGCGAAGAAGAAGACGAGCAGGACTTTGGCAATTTCTACTGGTTGAAAAGAAATAGGCCCAAGGATGATCCACAGACGAGCGCCATTGATATTGGCTCCCAGCCCCGGAACGAGGGGCAGGAGCAAGAGCAGCACCGCTCCGGTGAGGCTGAGGAAACGGTAACGGTCGAGGTCACGAACACGGCGGACCATGGCCAACGTCGCGACCATTCCCACGGAACTGATGACGAACCACAGAGCTTGGTATCCCGCCCGTGCCGGATTCCAGCGGGCAATCTCCACGTACCCGACACCGTTTAAAAGGGTGGCCACGGGAAGAAGAATTTGCGAGGCGTTCGGTGCCAAGCGTCGGATGGCGAGGTGCACTCCCACCGTGATGAACACGATGCTGAGGAGAAAGAGCCACAGTCGTGGCGGCATCACGCCTTTGGATCCGAGCGAAGCGAGGGTGTAGAACGAACCGATGATCAGCCACGCGAGTCCGAGCAACGTAAGTTCGACGGCTCGTGAGGTCCGAGTCGAATCCGCGGAGACGGCGTCCGCGGCCGGAAGAGGAGCGACTGGACGATCCATCGTTTTCCCAGAGTACTCTGGTGATTACGGGTGAATGCTGATGGGAAGAGACACGTGGTGAAACTCGAGGCCTTCGGGAGTGAGCGATTCTCCAGCCGCGAATTGTCCCGTCTGGAGTTTGGTTCCCGACTCTTGGATCTTGCTGAAGACCACTCGTTGCCGGTGCTGGAACGCGCGAAGTTCGTGGCAATCTTCGCGGACATGATTGATGAGTTCTTCCAGGTTCGCGTCGTAAGTCTTGAAGACAAGGTTGCCGCCGGGGTGCAAACACCCTCGATCGACGGTGTTCGACCGAAGCAACAGTTGGCCGATATCCGCGAGCGGGTCCTCGCGTTGGTCGAACGACAGGACCGGATCGTCCTCGATGACCTTTGGCCTGCGTTGGCAACTGCCGGTGTGCGCATCGCGGCGTATCACGACATGGAAGTCGCGGCGAGGGAGTCACTGAATGAGTATTTTCGAGAAAGCGTCTACCCCGTGCTGACTCCGCTGGCGGTCGATCCCGGACACCCGTTCCCGATGATTTCAAATCTTTCGCTGAACGTTGCCGTCACGGTCCGTGACCCCGACACGGGTGATGAGCGCAGCGCCCGGGTCAAGGTTCCCAACTCGTTGCCGCGTTTCGTCCCGGCGGGATCGGGGACGTACTGTCTCCTCGAGGATCTCGTGATGAGCAATATCTCGGCTCTGTTCCCCGGAATGGAAATCGGACGTACCGACCTGTTCCGGGTCACTCGCAATGCGGACTTGTCGCTGGACGAGGATGAGGCCGATGACCTCATGGTTGCGCTGGAGGTTGAACTTCGCCGTCGTCGCTTCGGTGAGGCCCTCCGAGTCGAGATTCAGCAGGGAATGGATGATGACTTCCTCAAGCTCCTTCAGCACGAACTCGATTTGAAGCGCTCCGATATTTATGTGACGGACGCGCCACTGGGCCTGCACGACCTTTGGGGCCTGTACTCGATTGACCGACCTGACCTTCGTGGCGAGGGTTGGTCGCCCGTCACACCACCACGACTCCTTGATGGCGATCACGTGGGTGACGTGTTCGCGGCCATCCGTGCGGGTGACATCCTTCTGCACCACCCGTACGATTCTTTTACCGACTCGGTCGAGCAGTTCCTGGAGCAGGCCGCGACGGATCCCGACGTCATCGGTATC
>CAXBRI010000099.1:0-5135 GCA_963978125.1 uncultured bacterium
CCCCTCTAACTACAGGTGCACCCCGCAGGTGGTGGACGCTGCTTCACGGCTCCTCCGCAACGGTGGACAGGAAATCGAGGCTGTCTCGCGGAGACCGAACGGACGTGCCGTGGCCTTTGTCGGGTGCGAGAACGAGTTCGCCGAACGGAACGTGATCGCCAGGGAACTCAGGCGCATGCGGGATGCATGCGGCACCTGGAACCTTCTCGCTGTCCTCGTGCGGGTGAACGCCGTCGCCGATGACATCAGCGAGTTCCTGGCCGCACAGGGGATCCCCGTCCGCTCCGGTCGCCGCGGGCCGGAATGGTCCGCAGCAATCGCCCAGGCCACGTCGCTCACGTCGCGCGAGACACTCGGCATCTGGTCGAGCGACGTGCTGGACTCGGGCGACTACGACCCCTCGAACCCCGAGTACGAGATCGCATCGCGGGTGAGGGAGTTTCTCGATGACAACCGGAGCGGAACCATCGACGGCCGCGCATTCGGGTCGTGGCTCACCACGTCCGTCGACCGGACGGAGGTCGAGGGTGTCGAGGTGATGACGTTCCACGCTGCGAAGGGTCGCGAGTGGTTCGGGGTGGTCGTTGCCGCGGCGGAGACCGGGTACCTGCCGCACTCGTCGGCCAGGACCGCGGCACAGAAGGCGGAAGAAGCACGGCTTGGCTACGTGGCGCTCACCCGCGCCGCGGACGACCTTGTCGTCACCTGGGCCAGACAACGTCGCAGGAGAAACAGGACCAGGTCACCGTTGCTTCCCGTTGACGCGAAGGTCGTCACGACGCAGCGGGGTCCGACGGCCGGAGTGAAGGAGATTTCCGGTCGCGCCCCACGGCGCGACGCGCTGACGGTCGCACTCCGCGAATGGAGGGAGGACGCCGCGCGACGTTCACGCCTGTCGGCGAACGGCATCCTGACGGACAGGCACATCAGGCAGATCGTGGAGGCGAGACCACGCACGATTGCCGAACTTGCCGGGGTGATCGACATGGCCTTCGCCACCCGTCACGGCGAATCGTTGCTCGCGGTGATCGAGGCCGTCAGCCCTGCGTGAGATCGCGACCCTTGCGCAACCGGTCCATGTGCTCGATCGGCATCGAGATGAAGAGAACCTCGGCCTCGCAGCAGAGGGTGTCACCGTGGTGCAGTGTGCCGCGAGTGAAGATCTTGCGACCCTCGATCTTCTCGATCCAACCCTTCGTCTTCAGTTCCACGTACAGCGGACTCGGCGCCCTGTAGGAAACAGTCAGACGCCCGGTCATGCCGGGTCGGCCCGACAGTGACTGTGCCTGACCGAGGACCTCATCGAAGATTGCCGCGAGATAACCACCGTGCACGTGTCCCGGCGGCCCCTCGTACGGTTCACCGAACGTGAGTGACCCGTGGACACTCCCCCATTCGCCGTCTTCGGCGTCGTGCCAGATGCGCATCGGCGGTGCGAGTGGGTTCATGAGACCCATGAACGGGCTGCGGTCCATGAAGTTCGACGTGAATGCCCCGATGTCGGTGCCCGTCGCCCTCGAGACGTGACTGACCGCAGAGCGAACGGCCTCAATCGCCGCTTGCATGTCCGCCTCGCTCGCCGTGGAGATGAAGGACTCGCGGATGAGTTCCCGCGTCAGCTCCGTCAGTTCGATCCGTGCGCTGTCGGCGTCGGTCAACGGGACGGTCCGTTCGTGGAAGGACGGGAACGTGAACGATTCCTTCTCGGTCATGGCGCGGGGAACTCCAGCAAGACCGGGGCGTGATCACTGGGCTTTTCGCCCTTTCGTGCATTGCGGTCGATGGAAGTGGACGTGGAGCGTCCGACAACGGACTTCGTTGCGAGGATCAGGTCGATGCGCATTCCGTGACCCTTGTGGAAGTCGCCCCCGCGGTAGTCCCACCAGCTGAAGACGCCCGCATCCTGGTTGAAGTGACGGAACGTGTCCTCCATGCCGAAATCGCACACGCGTGCGAGAACGTCACGTTCGGGTTGGCTGACGTGCGTGGCACCCTCGAACTTGGACACGTCCCACACGTCGCGGTCTTCGGGTGCGATGTTGAAGTCACCCATGACCACCACGTCGTCGGACGGCGACACGTCGGCGTCGAGGTGCTGCCGCAGTCTCGTCATCCACGAGAGCTTGTAGCGGTAGTGGTCGTGGTCGAGTTCGCGACCGTTCGGCACGTACACGGAAGAGATCCGGACTCCCGCGCACGTTGCCGTGATGATGCGGGCCTCGGTGTCAGGTTCCACGCCGGGCGCAAAGTTGGGCAGGACGTTCTCCAACCCGACCTTCGACACGATGGCGACACCGTTCCATTGGCCCTGGCCGAAGTGGGCGCTCTCGTACCCGAGTGCAGCGATCTCGGCAGTGGGGAACTTGTCGTTCGCCAGTTTGGTCTCCTGCATGCACAGCACGTCGGGCTGCACTCGTGACAGCCACTCCTCCACCCTCGGCATCCGGGCCTTCAGCGAATTGACGTTCCACGTGGCGATCAGCACGAGAGAACCGTACCCAACACGATGCGCGGCACCGAAGACGGGCCGGTCAGGCCTTCTTGACCGTGGACTTCCTGGGCGACGCCGCCTTCTTCACAGGAGCGGCCTTCTTCGCGACAGGTTCCTTCTTCACGGCAGCCTTCTTCGCAACCTTCTTGGTAGCCATTGCTCCTGCTTTCTCCTCGCGTGCGAGGTTCTTGGCCCCGGAAGCTGAGCCGCCGGAGGTCGATTTTGCACCACTCTTTTTAGCAGTTGTCGCCGATTTTCCTCCCGGCGCAACCGTGCTCACGCGCTCGCGGGAACCGCGCGACGAGCTCACTCCGTCGTACAGGGCGACTCCTCGCTCGACAACCTTGCGGGCAGCCACGACATCGACCGCCCGAGGTCCGTCCCCGTCGCCAGGAACCTCGAGCAGGAGGGGAAGGTCGCGAATTGCGGGGTGGCCCAGCAAAGGAGCGAGCCCCTTGGTGCCGATCGTACCCTCGTCGATGTTGGCGTGGCGGTCCTTGTTGCCCCCGAGTTCGATCTTGGAGTCGTTGAGGTGCAGGCACTTCAGACGCTCGATGCCGATGCGTCGGTCAATATCGGCAATCAGGGCTTTGGTCCCCTCGACCGTGGAGTAATCCACCCCACTCGCCCACAGGTGCTGGGTGTCGATGCACAGCCCCAGACGTTCGTCGCCGCCGCACGCGTCGATGAGGGCCTCAATTTCGTCGAGGCTGCGACCCACGGTTCCGCCGGCCCCGGCCGCATTCTCAATCAGAATCGGGCAGTCCTCCACGCCGCGCGGTGTGCGTTCGGCCGTGTCGAGGGCTCGACGAAAAGCCTCGGCAATCTGGCCCACGACGTGTTCGAAGCCGCCTCCCTTGTGCGATCCCACGTGAAGAATGACGCCCTTGGCGCCCATGCCCCGACCCACCGACAGGTTGTGGGTCAGCGTGGCCACCGACTTGGCGAACAAGTCGTGGTCCCCGGTGGCCAGGTTGATGAGGTAGGTGGCGTGACAGAACGTCTCACGGACGCTGGGGTGCGTCGCTTGGGCCTCGCGAAAAGCCGCCAGCGTCTCGGGTGCATAGAGACTCGGCTTCCACATCCGGGGGCTTTGGGTGAAGATCTGAATGGACGTCGCCCCGAGAGCAACACCTTCGGCCAACGACGGAATGAGCGTTCCGCCACCGCGTACGTGGGCACCAATGTTCATTACAGTGAAACTACCCGTCGAGGCTTAAGGAGCCACCGTGTCCGACACCTTTACCGCCGCCGCCCGCGCCATTTTCGCGAAGAAGGTTCTGCTTCACGTGGCCAGCCTCGAACCGGACGGTTCGCCCAACGTCACCCCCGTCTGGGGCGAACTCGACGGCGATGAAATCGTCATCAACACCGCCCTCGGCCGGGCGAAAGCCCGCAACCTGGCGAGCGACGCCCGCGTCGCCGTTTCTTTGGTCGACCCCGATGACGCGTACACCCCCATCGCGGTGCGCGGTACGGTCACGACCTTCACGACCCAGGGTGCCGACGAGGTCATTGACCGACTCGCCCAGAAGTACCTCGGCGTCGACACCTACCCCTACCGACGCGAAGGCGAAGTGCGCGTCACCGTGCGCATCCGGCCCGACCGGATCGCCCAGCAGCCGGCCTAGTCGGCGAGTTGTGCGTCGGTGTGCACCACGATGTCTCTGGGTGGCGCCGGGCGGTTGTAAGCGTCGCGTAACGAACCGGCGCTGTTGGTCCAGGTCACGGCCTGGTCGGTGAGGAACCGGCGAATCAAATCGGCGGCGTCATCGGGATTTTCTCCGCCCACCACCACCGTGGTCAGACCCACGAGATGGGCCAACGTGGCCACGTCACGGGCCGCGAGAGCCGCCGGGTACTTCGGACCCACCACGAGTCGCACACCGACACTCTCGGGCAGCCTCCCCCGCAGGCCGGCAAGTGACACCACCGGATCGCCGTCGAGGCAGTCGAGGACGGGTAGATCGTTCGTGGCCGACAGGGCCGCGAGGGCCCCGTCGCGGGTCGCTCGGACCACGACGGCCACTTAGGGGGCCAGCTCCTCTTTCGGGAGCCGCTCGATGTTGACGTCACGGAACGTGAGGATGCGCACGGTCGGCACGAAGCGCGCGGTGCGGTACATGTCCCAGACCCAGGCGTCCTTGAGGTTGATCTCGACGAGGGTCGGTGAGGAATCGGTGACGACCTTCACGTCGACTTCGTTCGCGAGATAGAAACGGCGGTCCGTCTCGACGGCCCAGTCGAAGGTGCCGACGACGGCCTTGTACTCGTTGATGAGCGCTAACTCGAGGGCGGCCTCAAGTTCTTCGAGTTCTTCGTCGCCCACTAGGCGCGCTCGGTGGTGCGCAGCTCCTTGATCTTGGCGGCCTTACCGCGCAAGTCACGCAGGTAGTAGAGCTTGGCGCGACGGACGTCACCGCGCGACTCCACCTCAATCAGAGCAATCGTCGGGGCGTGCAGCGGGAAGGTGCGCTCGACACCCACGCCGAAGCTGACCTTACGGACCGTGAAGGTCTCCTGGAGGCCCGAGCCCTGACGACGAATCACGACGCCCTGGAAGACCTGGACACGCTCACGGTTTCCTTCGACGACGCGGACGTGGACCTTGAGGGTGTCACCGGGACGGAAAGTGGGAAGGTCC
>CAXBRI010000100.1:0-5105 GCA_963978125.1 uncultured bacterium
GGAGCACATCAACTCGGCCGCACCCGTGGGCTCATCGACCGTGGCTAGTGCCGCTCATCTGGAAGTGTCCTCAGCCACCGTACGCTCCGAAATGGTCGCCCTCGAACGCGAGGGCTACCTAACCCAGCCACACACGTCGGCCGGCCGCGTGCCGACCGACAAGGGCTACCGGTACTTCGTTGACCACTTGGGTCACGGCCAGTTGGGGGTTACCCAACAGGCTGAGGTCCGAGACTTCTTTGCCAACGTGCGCGGCGAGGTCGAAACCGTCTACGAAAAGACGTCCAACATGCTGGCTCGCCTGACCAACTATCCGGCCGTCGTCGTGGGATCCACGCCGACCACGGCGACCATCGTGAGCGCGCAACTAGTCAGCCTTGAGGCGCGTCATCTCTTGCTCGTGGTCGTCTTCTCGGATGGCACCGTCGTGAAGCATTCGGTTCTCACCGACAAGGACGTGGACCACTTCGACGTGGCCGAAGCATCGAAGCAGTTGAACGCCCTGCTGCTGGGGACGAATTTGACCACGCGCTTGCAGGTTCCTTCTCGCAACGACAACGTGGCCTTGCTCGTGCAAAAGGCCGTGTCGGTTCTTCACGCCGAGACCCCCACGAGGGAAGGCGAGCAACTCTTTATTGGCGGCTCGTCACGTGTGGCTGAGGTCTTTGACAACGTGCAAACCGTTCGTGAAATCCTCACGATTCTCGAGCAAGAACTGTTAGTCGTCTCCCTCGTCGAGGAGATGCTGGACCGCGGGGCATCCGTGACGATTGGTTCGGAAAACCGTATTGAACCACTCGCTCACGCCTCGGTGGTTGTCGCTCCGGTCGTGGTGGATGGTGACGCGGTGGGTGCCGTTGGTCTCATTGGCCCGACCCGCATGAAGTACCAAGAGGCCATGGCCGCCGCCGAAGTTGTTTCGAGGGAGCTCACCAAGCATCTCGGCGGGGAAGAATCATGAGCGATCTGTACGCCGTCCTCGAAGTCGACCGTTCGGCCTCGCCGGACGAGTTGAAGAAGGCGTACCGGCGGCTGGCTCGTCAGTACCACCCCGACGCCAACCCCGGCGACGCCGCGGCCGAAGCCCGTTTCAAGGAAATCAGCCAGGCCTACGAGATTCTCTCCGACCCCGAGCGTCGGGCTAACTACGACCGTTTCGGTACCGACGGACCCGGAGCCAACCCCTTCGGGTCTGGTTCAGTGCAGGACATCTTCGACATGTTCTTCGGTGGCGGTGGTGGCTTTGGAGGATTTGGCGGTTTTGGGAGCGCCCCGACAGGCCCACAGCCCGGCCCCGACGCTGAGATGTCGCTTCGCATCACGTTGGATGAGGCGGCCGCCGGGGCCACACGTGAGATTTCCCTGAACATCCTCACGCGCTGTGATGACTGCCGGGGAAGCGGTGCGGCGGCGGGTTCGTCGCCGGTCACGTGTTCCGACTGCAACGGTGCCGGCCAGGTTCGCCGGGTGCGCAACTCCATTCTCGGCCAAATGGTCACGATGTCGCCCTGTGGCCGATGTGGTGGCATGGGGACCACGATTGAACAGAAGTGCCCGACGTGTCGCGGCGAAGGCCGACATGAACAGCCGGTGACCTTCAACATCCAGATTCCCGCTGGCGTGGAAGACGGCTCGACCATGCGCTTGACCGACAAGGGTCCGTCCGGACGTCGCGGGGGTCCGAATGGTCGTCTTTTCGTGCACCTCCAGGTCGAATCAGATGAGCGTTTTGAGCGTCACGGGGACGATCTGCATCACGAGGCACACATCACCTTTGCGCAAGCCACGCTGGGCTCTCACATCACCGTGCCCACGCTGTCGGGTACCGCTGACGTGGAGATTGAGCCGGGAACACAGAATGGAACAGTTCACCGGCTGCGGGGCGAGGGAGTCACTCACCTCCACGGTCGTGGCCGGGGTGATCTCTACGTCCACGTGGTCGTGGACGTGCCCACGTCGCTCGATGCCGAGAGTGAGCGACTTTTGCGAGAGTTTGCGGCTGCCCGGGGAGAAGAGTTGCCGGAGCCGGCTCACGGCCTCTTTGGGCGGCGCAAGGGTCGTTCGTGAATCTCACCGCCTGGGACCGCCGAGTCGCGGCGCTCACTCAACTTCATGTAGCCGACCCCGCCAATCCGGTGCTGTCGAAAGATGACCGGCACCACCTCGTGAAGGTCTTACGGGCCAATGAGGGAGAAGAAATTGTCGTGACCGACGGAGCGGGTCGGTGGGCTCTCTGCGCTTTTCGCAACGGAGAACTCGTGCACGTTCTTGAGCCCGACATAGATTCCCGGCCGGCACTGACGGAGCTGTACGTAGCCCCTTTGAAGGGCGATAGGAGCGAACTGGTCATCGCCAAGGCAGTGGAACTCGGTGTCTCACGGGTGGTGCCACTGGTCAGTGAGAGGCTCGCGGTCAAGTTCAAGGGCGACGCCCGCGAGAAGGCCCTGGAGCGCTGGCGTCGTATCGCCCGAGAAGCCGCCGGTCAGTGTCGCCGTACCTACGACCTCGAGATTGCCGACCCGGTGGAGGTGGCCGACGTACCGGCTCACGTCGCCGTGTGCGACTTCGGTGGCTCGACCGACTGGAATGGCGTGACGGCCGTGGCGATCGGCCCCGAAGGTGGTTTTGCACCCGACGAATGGCCGGCCGGGAGAACCACGCTGTCTCTCGGGCCACAGGTCCTGCGAGCCGAAACGGCGGCCATCACGGCGGCGGGATTCATCGGTATCGGCTCGGGAAACTGGCAATTGTCGGTGCGGGGACCGGCCGTTGGGTAATGATGAGAACGTTCCATGAGTGACTGCCTCTTCTGCCAAATCGTCGCCGGGACGATTCCTTCGACCAAAGTGGGAGAGAGCGAGCGCGCCTACGCCTTTTACGACATCGCTCCTCAAGCCCCGGTCCACTTCCTCGTGGTGCCCAAAGAGCACATCACCAGTGCCGATCACTTGGCGGCCGACCACGGCGGCATCGTGGACGACCTCATCTTGCTGGCCCAGGAAGTCTGCGCCGCGGAGGGCATCCGTGATTCGGGTTACCGACTTGTCTTCAATGTCGGTGCCGACGCCCAGATGACCGTGCCGCACCTGCACTTACACGTCCTGGGAGGGCGTCGACTGGGGTGGCCTCCGGGATGACCTTTGATGCCACGGCCGGAGAGGCCTTGACGGCGACCACCTACGTACCCAACACGCATCTCATGAGCGGCCTGCTCGGCCCTCACGACGCCAATCTGCGGGTTATTGAGTCGGCATTTCCTGACGCTTCCATTCACGTCCAGGGCAACCAGATCAGCGTGACCGGCCCCGACGCCGCACGAATTCTGCGACTGTTCGACGAGCTCGTCCTCGTGCTCGAGAATGGACAAGGACTTGACGCGACCAAGATTCAGCGCACCATCGATATGGTCGCCGAGGACGTCAGTCCCGCCGAAGTGTTGCGCCACGAGGTCGTGCGTAGCGCCAAGGGCAAGGCCATCCGTCCGTCGACTGCGGGACAGAAGCGCTACACCGACGCCATCGAGTCGTCGGTCATCACCTTCGGTATCGGCCCCGCTGGAACAGGTAAGAGCTATCTCGCCGTGGCTGCCGCGGTCCAAGCCCTTCACCGCCGTCAGGTCAACCGCATCGTGTTGACCCGTCCGGCCGTGGAGGCGGGGGAGAACCTCGGCTTCCTGCCCGGTGACCTCATGGCCAAGGTCGACCCGTACCTGCGTCCTCTCTACGACGCCCTGTACGACATGGTGGGGCCCGATGGAACCCAGAAACTCATCGCCAACGGCACGGTGGAAGTCGCGCCTCTGGCCTTCATGCGCGGACGAACCCTGAACGACTCATTCATCATCCTGGACGAGGCCCAGAACACCACGCCCGAACAGATGAAGATGTTCCTCACGCGCATCGGATTCAACTCCAAGGCCGTGGTGACCGGCGACGTGACCCAGATTGACCTCAACGGCAAGCGCAGCGGTCTGCCCCAGATTGAGAAGATTCTGAGCGGCGTCGAAGGAATCTCCTTCGTGCACCTCGGCGCCAAGGACGTGGTGCGCGCCCGCATTGTGGCCGACATCGTCGCCGCCTACGACAAGGCCCAGTCGTGACCATCGACGTGTACGCCGCCGACGAGCAAGAGGACTTGCCGGTTGATCTGGCTCGGTGGTCCGGCCTGTGTCGCGCCGCTCTCGAGGACGAAGGCGTGCGGGGTCCGGCCGAAGTCTCCTTGACCTTCTGCGACGAGGCGACCATCGCCGAGCTCAACGGCCAGTTCATGGGTAAGCAAGGCCCCACGGACGTCCTGAGTTTTCCTCTCGATTTCGACGAGGGCCCCTCCGGTCGTAACCCCGATTCGGGTGGACCCGGGCCCGGTGGGCCAGTTGAGTCCTAAATTCCCTCGCTCGTAGGCGACATCATCATCTGCCCGACGGTGGCCGCGAGGAACTCAGTGGAGCACGGAGTCAGCGTCGACGACGAGTTGGCCCTTCTCGTGGTGCACGGCTCGCTTCACCTCCTGGGTTGGGATCACGTGGTTGACGCAGAGGCCGAGAAGATGGAGGCCCGCGAGCGCGAGATCCTGGCTCGCCACTACCGGGGTGCCACTCAGTGATCGCAGCCACGTGGTCCACCGTGGACACCGCATTGCTCGTGACGGTGATCGTCCTGCTCGCGGCGTCGGGGTTCTTCGCCATGGCCGAAACGGCGCTGGTGAGAATGAACAAGTCGCGGGCCCGGGGTCTTCGCGACCAGGGGCGTCACGGTGCCGATCAGCTCGTCAAACTCGCTGATGCGCCCGAAACCTTCCTCAATCCGCTTCTTCTCCTGATTCTGATTTGCCAGCTGGTGTCGGCCACCCTGGTGGGCGTTCTGGCCGGACACCTCTTTGGCGCCAGCGGAATCGTCGTGGCCACGGTGCTCGAAGTGGTGGTCATCTTCGTCGCTTTTGAGGCGGTCCCCAAGAACCTGGCGGTGGCCCACCCCGACTCGGCGGCGCTTTTCGCGAGTCCCGTGGTCAGCGCCATCCTCGGCTTCTGGCCCATCAAGGGGCTGTCCTGGTTGCTTCTGCACATCGCCGATTTCGTGTTGAAGATTCTGGGCGCTGGCGAGTCGTCC
>CAXBRI010000101.1:0-5102 GCA_963978125.1 uncultured bacterium
GGGAAGGTCGCTGACCAAAAGGACGTGAGCCACGAATGAAAGCGTAGCGGGGTGGGCCGGTCGACCGACTACGACAACCCACACGGGTCGCTGATGACAACCATGTTGTTCCGTGCGATTCTCCCCGATTTCGGGCAATTTGTTCGGGGTGGGGCGACTCGCTATCGTTCGCGAAGTACGCCGGGTAAGGGGGAAGACCGTGGCGACTCTGCAGTCACCGTGGGCCGTTCAGGCCGCTTGTCGCGATGCCGACCCGAACCATTTCTATCCCCCCGAAGGTGCCGAGCGTCGCGCCGAACGTGAAGCCCTGGCCAAGCGGATCTGTGCCCAGTGCTCGGTGCGCGGTGACTGCCTGGAACTGGCGTTGACCCGGGGCGAGAGCTACGGAATTTGGGGCGGGCTCAACGAAGTTGAGCGCCGCTCACTCCTCCGTCGTCGCTGATTCGACCCAGCCCAACTGCACGGGCGTGACCCGGCTCAAAACGAGCAGCAAGATGAACGTCACCACGTGCACGGCGGTGCAGTAGAGGCAAATGTGGTTGATGAGGACGAGCTCGGCGTAGATGAGCCAGAGCACGAACAGCATTGAAACCACCACCAGGGCGAAGCGAGCCTGGTGGATCCAGCGTTGCGGGGCATTCCAGCCCCACGGCGAGTTAATGGCGGTGAGAACCAGGTAGTTACCCAGCCCCAAAAAGGCGACCGGGATGCCTAGAAAGTAGGACTGAGCCGAGGTCGTCACCAGCGCGCAGTCGATGGTGCCCGTCGAGGAGCACGCGAGCAACTGCGCGTCGAAGTGGGTGATGGTGAGATACGTCGACAGGCCGAGGCCGATCAGACTCAGGACGAAGGTGGTGACCTTCGCCAGCGAGCTGACCGGGTAGGCGGCCTCGGAGCTCACTTCAGACCGAGGGCGGTCTTCGCCGCACGCACGCCGGCCGAGTTACAGACCGAAGCGGGCTTGTTACCGTCCACCGCGCAGATGGCGGCCGACTGGTAGTTCGCGGTCGCCACGATGGCCTGGGTCACCGGACTGGTCGGGTCACTGAGTCCCTGAGCGATCGTCGCGCGGGTCATGCCCTGCAGGGGGGCGGGTGAATAGCTCGCGCCCGAGGACAGGAACTGGTTGCCGACACTCACGAAGGGGATTGAACCATCCTGGCTGGGCTGGAGCGTGGGGATGAAGGCCGAGGTGTCGTACTTCTTCCACGTGGCCTGCTGGATCTTCGTGGGCTTGGTTAACTTCTCGTAGAAGCCGAGTGAGTTGTTCCAGACGCTGGTGAATTCTTCGACGCCCGAGAAAGCGACGTAGGGCGAGGAGAACGTGGCCTTCTGGAAGGTGAAGGTCTGGGTTCCGGGGTAGACCTCGCCGGTCTTCGTAGAACTCACACCGTTGCCCAGGTTCGACCACTTACCGAATCGGCTGAGGGCCGCAACCACGGACCAGCGCTCGGCAGCGCAAAATGGGCAGTACTCAGCACCGACGTACATGAAGACGGGCAATGTCTTGCCGTTAACCGTGGTGGTCAACAAGGTCTGGCCCTTGGTCTTGGCGGGTGCCGAGACGGGAATGCCGGGCGAGGTAACTCCCACGGAGTCGAACTCGGAGGCCGGAATCGAAGTGACGGCCTTGAGGGCGGCTGGGTCGGCCGCGGTCCACGCGGACGACGCCGCGCCGTTCGAACCCGACGCAATCTTCACCACCACGAGGGTGGCGACCACGGCCACGACCGCAATCGCGGCGATCCAGGTGAACAGGCCCGCGGGACGGCCCTTGGCCGCTTTCTTGTTGGCGGGACGCTGTGGCTTCTTCTTGGCGCTGGTCTGCGACACGGTTTTTCCTTCGTTTTGCTCTCGTCATCGTACCCGAGGGCTCCCTCCGACCTACCGGCGCTCCCTACAAGATGCCGGCCCCCTTGGCCAGTACCACGAGGGCGCTCACGGCCAGTAGTCCGTTGACGAGTCGGCGGAAGGTCTCGGGGTGCAGGCGGCCGGCGACCACGAACCCACCGGCCAGGCCAATGGCGGCCGGCCCAAAGGTCCAAGCGGCCCACTCCACACCGGTGCGGTGCACCGCACCTCCGGCGATGAGCACGACGGCACCCACGACGTTGGAGACGGAGAAGACGAAGGAGATGGTGCCCCGGAACGATTCAGGCGAGAGTGCGCGCCCTCGGAGATAGATCACCAGGGGCGGTCCGTTGGTCGCGATGCTCGTGTTGAGAACACCGCTGAGTCCACCAGCGATGGCCATGGACCACCACGATGATCGCCACGCATCACCGCCACGTCGCTCCGTGGCCATCAACCACATCAGGGCCCCGAGCGTGCACACCCCCAGCAGCACACGCAACTGACTGGCCGACGAGTGAGTCAAGCCCAGCACCCCCAGTGGCATCGCGAGGGCGGCCGCGACAGTGAGGCCCAGCGCGTCACGCCACGCAATGTCGTGAAGGCCGCGGTGAGTCTGCACGAGGCTGAGGAGCCCCGACACGAAGAAGGTTTGGATTACCACCTCGTGGGGAGCGGCTACGAGGGAACCGAGTGACACGGCGACGAGGGCGAACCCGAATCCCGTGACACTTTGAAAGAAACCCGCAGCCAGCGCGATGACGGCGAGAGCAATCACGGTCCCCGTGGTGGCGGCGGTCGCAAGCACAGAGCGAAGGCTAGTTTTGCCCCCATGGACGCCGCCGGAAATCCCAAACCGGCGGCCACGATTCTCACGTTGCGTGACGGCTCCGATGGCGTCGAAGTGTTAATGCTCCGACGAAACCTCAACAGCGACTTCGTCGGTGGGGCCTATGTATTCCCCGGCGGTGGCGTCGACGACGATGACCGTTTGACCAAGTGGCGTGAACGGGTCACGGGTCTCGATGAAGCGGCCGCCCACGCTCGACTCGGACTCGCGAGCGACGCCCTCTCGTACTACGTGGCGGCCCTACGAGAGATGTTCGAAGAGGCGGGTTTATTGTTGGCGCACCATCGTGGTGCGGGTCCCCTCGATTCGCGTGATGACGCCCTGCGGGCCCGGCTCGCCGACCATCGCCGAGCGCTCAACGCCCGCGAGACCTCGATGTGGGAGATCGTCGAGACCGAGGACCTCGTGCTCGATATGTCGGGCATGTCCTATCTCGCCCACTGGGTGACCCCCGTCGGCCCGCCCCGCCGGTACGACACGAGGTTTTTCGTCGCCGAGGCCCCTCGCGGCCAGGTGGCCGCCTGCGACGAGGGCGAAACTATCGCCGACACCTGGGTGCGCCCGACCGACGCCTTGGCGGCCCACGCCCGGGGCGACCTCGACATGATCTTCCCGACCATTAAGACCCTCGAATCCCTGGTGCCCCACACCACCGTGGCCGCGGTGCGGGCCTTCGCCGAGGGCCAGGCCCGGGTGGCCACGGTGACGCCACGAATTGAGCACCGTGACGGCAAGGCCGTCATCGTGACCGACGAGGAGGAGTTCTACCCCAAGCACGACCCCACTACCATGAGGGGACAGTCGTCGAAGGAGTAACTATGACCACGACCCCCCTGAACCTGACCGACAAGGACGCGGCGCCGATCACCCTGACCGACGGCGCCCAGAAGAAGGTCGCCGAGCTGATCGCCGCCGAGGACGTCGAAGAGGTTCTGGCTCTGCGCGTGAGCGTGAAGCCGGGTGGCTGCTCGGGCTTCAACTACGACATGTACTTCGACAGCGATGTCAACGCCGACGACGTGGTGCACACCTTCGGGGCGGTGCGTGTTGTTGTTGACGAGGCCAGCGCGGGCATGCTCAAGGGCTCGACCCTCGACTTCACCGACAGCCTCCAGGGCGCGGGCTTCCACATCACGAACCCCAACGCCACGCGCACCTGCGGTTGCGGCAACTCCTTCAGCTGATCTGATGACCGCCCCCGTCGGGCCGTACTCGCCGTCGCGGCGAGCCGGTGACTTCGTCATTCTCTCCGGTCAGATCGGACTCATCCCGGGCGCCGACACTCCGACCATGGTGGATGGCAGCGCCGCCGACCAATTACGACAGGCTCTCGCCAACGCGAAGGCGTTGCTGGCCGAACACGGCATCGGTTTCGAACACGTGGTGAAGGCCACCTTGTTCCTCGTGGACATGAACGACTTCACCTCGTGCAATGAGGTGTGGCTGGAGCACTTCCCGCCGCCTCGTCCGACTCGGTCCACCATCGGCGTGGCGGCGCTGCCCATGGGGGCGCGCTCCGAGGCCGAGCTCTGGGCCTACGCCCCGGAGAACTAGTCGCCGAACTCGCCGGGCGTGGCGCCGAAGGTGTAACCCACCGAGCGCACCGTGGAGATCAGGTGGGCGTGTTCCTCGCCCAACTTCGCCCGCAGGCGACGGATGTGGACGTCCACCGTGCGAGCTCCGCCGTAGTACTCGTATCCCCACACGCGGCTGAGCAGCGTTTCGCGCGTAAAGACCCGGTGGGGGTTGGTCGCGAGGAAGCGCAGCAGTTCGTACTCCATGTAGGTGAGGTCCATGACCCGTCCGGCGATGGACGCCTGGTACGTCTCGAGGTTCATAACGAGTCCGCCGTGTTCGATGCGGGTGGCGACCGCGTCGCTGCCGGCCCGGCGGAGGCGGTGGCGAAGTCGGGTGGCTAACTCACTCACGTTGACCGGGGCCACAAGAAAATCGTCGAACAAGTCTTCGCGGAAGGTCAGATCGTCGAGTTGGTAGTGGTCGACGATCACGACGACCGGCCCCACGCTCTTCTCACGGGCGCGAAGTTGACGACAGAGGTTCATGGCGTCGGTGAAGGGCATTTCGATGGCGTTCACCACGGCGGCGGCGAATCCGTCGGCCGGCTCCATCGACGAGACGTCGGCCATCCGGCCTTCGGGGCTGACGGCGGGGGAGACCCCGGTCACCTCGAGCGCCTTACGAAGAGGTCCTTCGCAGGCCGGGACGCAGAGAACGAGATTGCTCACAGCTGCGGGAAGTAGTTCTCGAGTTCGAAGGGGGTGACCTGACCGCGGTAGGCGTTCCACTCGGCGCGCTTGTTGCGGAGGAGATCGGAAGAGCACACGTCTGAACTCCAGTCACGTGGCCTTATCTCGTATGCCGTCTTCTGCTTGAAAAAAAA
>CAXBRI010000102.1:0-5098 GCA_963978125.1 uncultured bacterium
GGGTGCGACCTCCCGACCCATCGACCTCGAAGAGGGAGTCGTATCCGAACCCACCCTCGCCCCGGGGTGACTCCGTGATGGCGCCCGGCAACTGCCCCTCGACACAGAGCGATGAGCCGTCGGGATAGGCCACGGCGATCACCGTGCGAAAACTGGCTCGTCGGTTGGTCACCCCCGCCAGCGCGGCGAGGAGTTTGACGCGATTGTCCTCGTCGCTGGCGTGATCGCCGGCGTACCGGGCACTGCGCACGCCGGGGTTGCCACCAAGGGCCTCCACGAAGAGACCAGTGTCGTCGGCCACGGCCGGTTGCCCGGTCGCTGCAACGAGGGCTCGGGCCTTCAAAAGGGCGTTGCCCTCCAGGTCGGGGGCCGTCTCATCGACATCGGGCACGTGGTCGGGACGGGGGCTCACGGAAATGCCGAGACGTGACAAGACCGCCCTCATCTCGTCGGCCTTGTGGGCGTTCGCGGTGGCGAGGACGAAGTTCACCGGGCGCCGGGCGGCGTGGTGAGCAGCGAACGCTGGGCGTCGTGAATGCGGGCGATGCCTCCGGCCGCCAGGTCGAGCAACGCGTCGAGTTCGGCCCGGGTGAAGGCGGTCTGCTCCGCGGTGCCCTGCACCTCGACGAAATGACCGGCTCCGGTCATGACGACGTTCATGTCGGTGTCGGCGCGCGAGTCCTCCTCGTACGGCAGGTCAAGCAACGGAACACCGTCAATGATTCCCACCGACACCGCCGCTACAAGATCGCTCAAAGGGTGGCGGGCGATGGTGCCGCGTTGCACGAGTCGAGTGCAGGCGTCGTGCAGAGCCAGATACCCACCGCAGATGGAGGCCGTGCGGGTGCCGCCATCGGCCTGGAGAACGTCACAGTCGACTGTGATCTGCACCTCGGGCATGTCTTCGAGTCGGGTCACCGTGCGCAACGACCGTCCAATCAGTCGCTGGATTTCTTGAGTCCGGCCACTTTGCTTACCCTTGGCGGCCTCGCGACTGGCTCGCTCGGGTGTGGAACCGGGCAGCATCGAGTACTCGGCGGTCACCCAGCCCCGGCCCGTACCACGCAACCAGCGCGGCACGTCCTCTTCCACCGAAGCGGTGCACAACACCCGCGTGCGTCCGAAACTCACCAGAACCGAACCGAGTGGCATCTCCGTAAAGTCCCGAACGAATTCCAACGGTCTCGCCTGGTCGGGTGTGCGTCCATCTGCGCGGGTCATCAACTGCCTTTCGTCGCCCTCACGCTAGTGGGCGGTCTAGAAGTAGATGATCTTCTTCGCGCGCTCGACGACGTCGTCAACGGGGTCGGTCCACGCCCCAGTCGAGAGGTACTTCCATCCCTCGTCACACACGATGGTCACGATGGTGGCGGTCTGCCCTTCGGGTAGAGAGTTGGCGCACTTCACGGCACCGGCCATGATGGCGCCCGACGAGATGCCGGTGAAGAGGCCGACCTCGGTCATCCGTCGCGTCCACTCAATGGATTCCTTCGGGCGCACCACCACTTTGCGGTCGAGCAGTTCGGCACCATGGTTGTCCACGAAGACCGGCGGGATGTACCCGTCTTCGAGGCTGCGAAGGCCGTCGACCATCTCACCACTCGGTGGTTCGATGGCCCAGATCTGAATGTCCGGATTGTGCTCCTTCAGATACCGGCCGACGCCCATGAGCGTGCCCGACGTGCCGAGGCCGGCGACGAAGTGCGTGATCTCGGGGACGTCGCGAAGGATTTCCGGGCCGGTCGTGAGGTAGTGCGCCTGAGGGTTGGCCGGATTGGCGTATTGGTACAAGAAGACCCACTGGGGGTTTTCGGCGGCCAGGCGCTGGGCCATTCGAACGGCCCCGTTGGAGCCCTCGCTACCGGGCGAGTCGACGATTTCGGCGCCCCACGCGAGCAGAAGCTGACGACGCTCAGGCGACACATTGGTCGGGAGAACCACCTTCAGGTGGTACCCCCGCAGGCGGCACACCATCGCGAGAGCGATTCCCGTATTGCCCGACGACGGCTCGATCAACGTCTGGTTCGGTTCACCCGGCCGGAGAAGGCCTTCTCGTTCAGCCGCTTCCACGAGTGACAACGCCACGCGATCTTTGACCGAACCCGCGGGATTACGGCCTTCGAGTTTGGCGAGAATTGTGACCTCGGGTCGAGGGGAAAGCGCCGAGACGTCGATAACGGGCGTATTGCCGATGAGTTCGAGAACCGAACGAAGTCGGGTCACCCGAGGGCTCCACCGGCCACGGCGGGCAGCAGGGTGACCTCGTCGCCGTCGGCCACGGGGGCGTTCACGCCACCGAGGTAGCGAACGTCATCGTCGTTGACGTACACGTTCAGAAAACGGTGCAAGGTTCCATCCTCGTTGAGGAGCTGACCCTTGACGGCCGGGTAGTCCGACACGATTGCCCCGAGAATCTCACCGATAGTGGAACCCGACACGCTCAGCGTGGACTGGTTGCCGATGGCTCCTCGAAGAACCGTGGGAATTCGAACTGTGACGGCCATCTTGTCCTCGTTAGTCGAATGTTGACTATTTAGGTCAAGATTAGCGGCCGCCAGCCGCGAGCGTTACTGCTTGGCCGGTCGGTAGAAAGCCAGGAGCTGAAGGACGGCGGCACCCACGCCGACGACCGAGGTCACGAGCAGGTTACGGCCGAGGTCCCAGTGCAACAGGTTCAGACGGTGGTCGAGCGACCAACTGCCCGCACCAATCGTGCCGAGGACCAGCGAGGCCACCGCGATGGTCGCCACGAACTCCACTCCCCCGCCGTTGGCGTTGAAAATGAAGAATCCGTTCTTGCGGTGCACGGTCCACAGGGCGACCAGCATCACGGCAATCGCGCCCGCCGACGCCAGGGTCGTCAAGAAACCGGCGATCAGCAACAAGCCACACGACATTTCGGCCAGCGACGCGGCGTAGGCGTTGAGGACACCGGGCTTCATGCCTATCGAGGCGAACCAACCGGCCGTGCCGGCAATCTTGCCGTTTTTCGCCATTTTCGTGTAGCCGTGGGCAAACAACAGTCCACCGATCCAGACGCGTAGGACCAACTGCACGAAGTCCAAAAAGTGGGGGTGGGCCGAAGTCAGCAACGAGGTGGTGTTCATGGCATCTCCTTTGATGGGAACACCAAAAGGCTAACGAGGGGCAATTTCCTCTTCGGTGATAGTGCCATCAACAATTCGGTAGCTGCGCACCACGGTGGGTAGGTCCCGGAGCGACACGAGAACGTAGTGCCACTCGGGGTCGGGAGCCTGGGCCACGTCCGTCGGGCTGGGATAGGCCTCGGAATGGGTGTGCGAATGGAACACTCCGAGCACTACCTGACCGGTTTCATCGGCTTGACGAAAGGTGCGCAGGAGAACTTTCGGGTCGATCTCGTAAATGCGCGCCGAGTGGGCCACGTTGGGGCTGGGCACGACCTCGGTCACCACCCCATCAGGCGTGCCCACCAACAGGCCACACCCTTCGTCGGGCAACGCCCTCACGCACGTGGCCACCATCGCCGTCCGAAGGTCGTCGGCGAGAGTAAGCATGCACCCAAACTACCTAGTTGCGGTGCTCGGTACGCTGGACAATGTGGCGAGGGCCAAGCAGATGCAACAACGCCGGGCGAACGCCAAAGCCCGGGACAACGGTGACCGGGTGGTTGCCACCAATCGTCGCGCCCGCCACGACTACAAGATTGAAGACACCCTCGAATGCGGCATAGTTCTCACGGGCAGTGAGGTGAAGTCGCTGCGCGAGGGAAAGGCTCAGATTGCCGAGGCGTACGCCCGGATTGATGGCGGCGAATTGTGGCTTTTTCAGATGCACATCCCACCGTGGACCTACGCCGTGGGCTTTGGTAGCCACGATCCAGATCGCAAGCGAAAGTTGCTGATCCACCGCGACGAGCTACGTAAGTGGGACCTAGACCTCAAGACCCAGCCCCTGACCATGATTCCGCTGAAGGTATATTTCAAAGACGGCCGCTGCAAAGTCGAAATTGCGCTGGCTCGCGGTCAGAAATCGTGGGACCGGCGCCAATCCATCGCCAAGCGCGACGCCGAACGGGACATGGCTCGTGAGACAAAGCGGGCCGAACGTTTTCGCTAATTAAGCCTAAAAACGAAGAAAACCCGATTTCAGAATTCAATTCTGATAGCCGAACGATTCGAGTAAAACCTTCAAAAGTTGACGATTTAAATCCCCAGAAATTGGGTCTTTCCTCACTAGCGTTTTTTGCATCGGCTGCGACCCAACGCGCCGAAAAAGGGGAAACAGATGTCAGACATCGAAATTCGGGAAGGCGGCTACGGCGCAAACGTCATGGCCGTTGAACCCGGTGGAATTGAAGCCATTCCGGACCAGGACCGGCACGGTAAGGCGCGTGACTTGTTCGCGCTCTGGACCAGCCCGAACTTGGAGTTCGCCACGATTTATGTAGGCGCGCTCGGAATGTTCTTCGGGTTGTCCTTCACTCAAGCAGTGATTGGCGTGATTCTGGGTAATGGATTGGGAGCGCTCTTCCAGTACTTCTTGACCCAGGACGGCCCGCGCTATGGCGTGACCCAGATGGTCCTGAGTCGGGCGGCCTTCGGACGCGTGGGAAATATCTTCCCGTCGATTTCGAACGCCCTGGGATCGGGAATCGGCTGGTTCGCGGTGAACAGCGTGTCGGGTGCGTTTGCCCTCAACACCCTGACTCACATGAACCTCACCCTGTCGCTGCTCATTGTCGCAATTGCGCAGGTGTTGATTGCCTTCGTGGGCCACAACCTGGTGCAGACGGTGGAGAAGTACCTGATGCCGTACCTAGTTGTGGTGTTCGCCATCGCCGCCATCATCGTGTTCACGAAGCACGGTGTCTCCAACTCGGAGAACTGGCACGCTCCGGGCGCGTTCTTCCTCTTCGTGGGTGCCGTTTTCGGTTACTCCGTTGGTTGGAACCCGTTCGCGTCGGACTACAGCCGTTACCTGCCTAAGTCCGAGGACCCGAAGAAGGCCGGTATGGCCGCGGCGCTGGGTCTCCTCGTGGCGCCCATCATCCTTGAGGTTGTGGGCATCGCCGCGGTGAGCGCGGGTATGCAGATCGGAAGAGCACACGTCTGAACTC
>CAXBRI010000103.1:0-5076 GCA_963978125.1 uncultured bacterium
GTGGAATCCCCGATCAACTGATGAATCTCTGCAGGGCGATAGAATTCGGGATCGACGACGACGTGCTTCTGCCAGTCGAGGCCGACATGGCTGAAGGCAATTTCACAGAACTCGCGCACCGAATGTGTTTCGCCCGTCGCGATGACATAGTCACTGGGCTTCGGCAGCTGAAGCATCTGCCACATGGCGACGACATAGTCACCAGCAAATCCCCAGTCGCGCTGCGCATCCAGATTTCCCAGCGGTAGCTTGTCAATCAGTCCTTTCTTGATGCGGGCGACATGCGATGTGATTTTTCGAGTGACAAATTCAAAGCCACGCCGAGGTGACTCGTGGTTAAACAGAATCCCCGACGCAACGAACATCCCATAGGCTTCACGATAATTGACCGTGATCCAATAGCCATACAGCTTGGCGGCGGCGTAAGGGCTGCGCGGATAG
This sequence comes from uncultured bacterium, assembly GCA_963978125.1. GTDB lineage: Bacteria > Actinomycetota > Acidimicrobiia > Acidimicrobiales > RAAP-2 > RAAP-2. Next base: position 442 of record CAXBRI010000103.1, read on the forward strand.
AAGGGTGTGTTCTCGTCCTGGGGGATCGCCAGCACCCGACCGAACATCTCCGAGGAACTCGCTTGGTAGAAGCGGATTTCCGGGTCGACGGTGCGCACGGCGTCGAGTAGACGGGTCACGCCCAGGGCTGTCGTTTCACCCGTCAGCACGGGTTGGGTCCACGAGGCGTGGACAAAGCTCTGGGCGGCCAGGTTGTAGACCTCCTGGGGCCGGTTCTCTCGCAGGACGTTGATGAGCGACACTTCGTCGGTCAAATCACCCGAGATGAGCGTCAGGCGGTCCTGAATGTGTCCGATTCGCTCGAGACCGATGGTGGACGTGCGCCGCAACAGGCCACACACTTCGTAACCCTCGGACAGGAGGAGTTCGGCGAGGTACGAGCCGTCCTGACCGGTGATTCCCGTAATTAGTGCCCGTTTGGCCACGTGTCCTCCTCGCGGGCCACGTGCCCGCTCGACCCATTCAGCCTAGTTCGCACCTCCTAACCTCACTTTCGTGGCCCGCGTGGTGGTTCTGAGTTTCCGCCTCGGCGGTGTCGACGGTGTCGCCATCGAAGCACGTAAGTGGTGTGACGCTCTGACCAGCCTCGGCCATGACGTTGTCACAGTGGCCGGCGAGGGCGACGTCGACGTGGCCGTCCGCGGCCTCGCCCTCTCCGACGCGGATGGGCCCGACCAGGAAGTACTCGCGGAGGTGCTCGAGAGTGCCGACCTCGTCATCGTCGAGAATCTGCTGTCACTGCCACTCAATCGGGCCGCGGCACGCGTTGTGACCGAACTTCGGCGCGGACGACCCACCCTCATCCGCCACCATGATCTGCCCTGGCAACGCGACCAGTGGATCGACGTCGCGAGCGTGCCCGACGATCCCGCCTGGACCCACGTGACGATCAACGAGTTGTCGCGACGCCAGTTAGCCGAGCGAGGCATCACCTCGAGGATTTTGTACAACTCGTTCGACTGCGCTCCCCCGGCCGGTGATCGTGCGACCACTCGCGCGTCGCTCGGCATCACCGATCAAACACTCGTGCTGTTCCCCACGCGAGCTATCCCGCGCAAGAACGTGGGAGCGGCCTTCGACCTTTGTGCCCGACACGACGCGGTGCTGTGGTTGCTCGGCGCAGCCGAGGACGGGTACGCCCCCGTGCTCACCGAATTGATTGCCACGCGCGACGTCGAGGTGCGCCTCGGACGGACCGAAAATATGTCTATTCACGACGCATACGCCGCGGCCGACCTCGTGGTGGTGCCCTCGACGTGGGAGGGCTTCGGTAATCCCGTTCTCGAATCGGTCACTCACCAGCGACCACTCGCGGTGCACCCGTACCCGGTTCTTCACGAAATAGAAAGTTTCGGTTTTGATTTCACGCGGCTTGATGATGACGCCCGCATCGCCCGCGAACTCACGCAGTGGCCCGACGATCGCGCTTCACGACACGTAGAACTCGTGCGGCGTCACTTCAACGTGGATGAACTTCCGGCAAAACTTGAAGTTTTGGTGGATCGAGCCATGAATAGTGACCGTTAGTCTCGCTACGTGACCATCACCGAGGAACGCCGCCCCGAAATTCTGGCTGTGGCGAGGCGGGTTTTCGCCAATGGCGGCTTCTCCTCAACCACGATGGACGACATCGCCCGCGAAGCGGGATTCACCAAGCCGATCCTCTACCAGTACTTCCCCTCGAAGATTGAGCTGTACCGCGAAATCGTCGCCGACACGGGAAACCGACTCCTCCAGCGCCTCGAGGAGGCCATCGAAGGCGTGGATGACCCCGCGGCCAAGGTCGAGAAGGCCTTCGGCGTCTACTTCGACCTTGTCGTGTCCGAAACCGACGCATTCCGGATTCTTTTCATCCATTCGCACGAGGGTGAGACTCAGGGAGACCTGCGTGCCGTGGAACTGGGGCTCGTGAACTTCGTGGTACCGCTTCTGGTCGTCATCACTGATGAGGACCATCGGGGCCAGCTCGCTGCCGGTATCGTCGGTATCGCTGAGGGAATGGCTGTGTCGTGGCTCTTGCAACAAGAGCGCGCCGGCTGGCCCGACGTCAGTCCGGGAACGGCCGAACGTCTCGCTACCCGCGCGGCGTCGCTCGCCTGGTCGGGCCTGCGCGGCATCTCCGCCGACTAGTCCTCGCTGAGGACCGTCACCAACGCCTGCGCGAGTTCCCACACCTCTTGGGCCGTCACGTCGTAGACCGGCTGGTCGCCACCGGCCGGGTCGGCCGTCTCACACGCCCGGTCGGGGTCGCAGTGTGCGACCGCGACCACCCTCTCGACGGGATGACCATCGAGAGGCGCCTCACGAACGAGTTGACGCAACAGGGCCGCCCGCGACGAGGCTGTCGGAAACTCGCGACGCACGAAGTTCACGTGGTCGACCTCGAAGCAGATAATCACGTCAGCCCACCGGGCATCGTCCTCCGTGATCTGGTGGCTGCGGTGCCGGGTAATCGGCACGTCGACGAACTCCTCGATGCGCGCCAGGGCATCGCGAGTTCGGCCACTGATGGCCGCGCCCTCGATGGCGTGGGTGCCGGCCGTGCGGATCTGCCACTCCAGGCCCTGTTGCTCCGCGAGGCCAGTGAGCATCGCGCCCAACCACACGGAACGTGACACGTTGCCCGTGCACAGGGCGAGAAGACGCACGGCTACTGGATGCGAATGCCCGAGATGTTGCGCGCGATCACGAGGCGCTGGATCTCGGAAGTGCCCTCGAAGATGGTGTAGATCTTCGAGTCGCGGTGCCAGCGCTCGACGGGGTACTCGCGCACGTAGCCGTAACCACCGAGAATCTGGATAGCCTCTTCGGTCACGTGCACGGCGGCCTCACCGGCAAAGAGCTTGGACATCGAGCCCTCACCGTTCAAGAACGGCTTGCCGGTCGCGGCCATCCACGAGGCGCGCCACACCAACAAACGGGCGGCGTCCACGCGGGTCTTCATGTCGGCCAACTTGAAGGCGATGGCCTGGTTCTCGATAATGGCGCGACCGAACTGCTTACGCTCCTTGGCGTAGTCGAGGGCGTACTCGTAGGCCGCGCGGGCGATACCGAGGGCCTGGGCGCCGACGGCCGGCCGGGTCGCCTCGAAGGTGGCCATGGCCGCCTGGCTCGAGGCCTTCTTACCTTCGCGCACGCGCGCCAGGCGGTCGTCGAGCTTCTCCTTGCCGCCGAGCAGACAGCGACCGGGCACGCGGCAGTCCTCGAGGATGACCTCGGCGGTGTGGCTCGCGCGGATACCCATCTTCTTGAACTTTTGGCCCATGCGCAGGCCCTTGGTGCCCTCGGGCACGATGAACGAGGCCTGACCACGCGAGCCGAGCGCCGGGTCGACCGACGCCACGATTACGTGCACGTTGGCGATTCCGCCGTTGGTGATCCAGGTCTTCGTGCCGTTCAACACCCACTCGTCGGTCTTCTCGTCGTAGACGGCGCGGGTGCGCAGCGATGACACGTCGCTACCGGCGTCGGGCTCGCTCACGCCGAAGGCCGCGATTTTGATGTCGTCGGGCGTGCCGAAACACTGAGGGATCCACTCCATCTGCTGCTCGGGGGTGCCATTCGACAAGATGCCCGCGACGCCCAGGGTGGTACCCATCAGGGCCATGCACAGGCCGGCGTCACCCCAGGCCAGTTCCTCGAGGGCGATCATCATCGACAGACCGGTGCGGTCGGCGAAGTTGTTCATCATGAAGTCGAGGCCGTAGACACCGACTCTGGCGGCTTCCTTTATGAACTCCCACGGCGTCTCTTCGCGCTCGTCCCATTCGGCGGCAATAGGACGCATCTGCTTCTCGGCGAAAACGTGCAGCCACTCCTGCAACTGCTTCTGGTCGTCGTTCAGATCCATTGAAAATTCGGCCATGACTCACTCCGTTGTTGCGAGTTACCGGTCGGTAACGAAGTCCCACCTTAGACAATTCGGCCCCGGAAATGACACGACCGCCGCCCCGGAGGGCGGCGGTCGTGGAGAAAAACGGGTTGGTTCAGTTGATGGTGACGCGCTTGGCGAGGGGTCCTCTGTCGCCGGGCTCGATGTCGAACTCGACCGACTGGCCCTCAACCAGCGTGCGCCGGCCTTCCGCCTGAATTTCCGAATAGTGGACAAAGACGTCAGGCTGGCCTTCGCAGGAGATGAAACCCCAGCCCTTTTCGTCGTTGAACCACTTCACGGTTCCTACAGCCACTATGGGCCTCCTTATTTACTTCTCAATCGACCGCAGCCGACTGCGGAGGGAACCACAACGGCAACCTCGCCCCTCACGCTAGTGCGGTTTGGCCCACCGCACATGGCACTACGAGCGGCGAATGAGCGTCCCGCTCGCTCCATCCTCCACGACCCAGCCCCGGGCGACGAGTTCGTCGCGAAGTCGGTCAGCTTCGGACCAGTTCTTCAGCGCACGAGCGGCGTCGCGCTGGGCCACCAGAGAAGCGCTGGCCTCGTCAATTTCGTCAGCGGCACCGTTGAGCGCGAGACCCATGGCCCCGAACAGAACATTGATGGTGTCCGCCATTTCACGGGCCCGCGCGTCATCGCCGGCATCGGCCGCGGTGTGAGTCGCACTAACGGCCTCGAACAGATCGGAAGAGCACACGTCTGAACTCCAGTCACGTGGCCTTATCTCGTATGCCGTC
>CAXBRI010000104.1:0-5067 GCA_963978125.1 uncultured bacterium
CGGTGACGATGGTTCCGACGTTGATCATGTGTTCCCTTTCACATTGATGCGTAAAGGGCTTGTCTCAAATCTTGACCAAATTTGGAACCTGGTGCTTGCCTGTCGTGATTGCAACAGGGGTGTGGACGGAAAGTTTGATCAAACTCCAGCATCGAAATTTGTGGAAAGACTCGCTCGACGTAACGACTATCTAATCGAGAGCAACCTTCCCATCAAAGAGACGTTGATTCGACAAACGGGCTCGACGACTGAGCAGCGATTAACATTCCTGCAGCAGATGCTGAGTGTTTCTTCGCAATATTTGCCAGCACGATGGGACGTTCAACCTCGCGGCATTTCAGCCTTTTAGCCATGCAATCGATGACTCAGGCTTTTCAAATCGCAACCGATTTATTCCTTATCGCCTTTATTTAAATTGGAGAGCCTGAATACGGTCGTCAGGACTGACGAAGCCTTCCGTTGAGCCAGGTCGAAAACTCGATCTCGTCAATCTCCCCGGATGCTACGGAGAACATTGCGGCAACCGCGTCGTCGACTTCTGCATGAAGCTGCCCGCCATTCAGTTCGACGAACATATTCAGACAGCCCCATGACAAACGCTTGTTGCCGTCCAGGAGTGGGTGATTCTTCACAATTCGAACGGCGAGAACTGCAGCCTTGTCCACAAAGTCTGGATAGAGCTCTATTCCGTCGAAAGATGCTTGTGGGGCGTGGAGGGCGGAGTCAAGCGGATTGAGTCGGCTACTTCGCGTCAGCGTGACAATGTCAAGTGCAGTCACTGACTCGGCAACAATCAGTGCCTCGGCGAGGCTGATATATCTCACTTTGCGAGGCGGTCGAGAATTTCCTTGTCTCGCTCTGTGATCTCCCGAAGGCGGGTCATGAACTCTTGGTCGTGACGGACTCGCTCGATTTCCGCGACTAGAGCGTCAATTACGAGTGTGTTAACACTGATGCCACGTCCCCGCGCCACAACATCCACCGTCTCGGCCAGATCTTCGGGAATTCGCACTGTTGTGGTCTTCTTCACCATGACATCATGATATCAAGATTTCGTGTTGGATGTTAGATAAGGCTGAATCCAAAATGGACCGGAAGGGCTTCCCGTGCCCCTTAGGTCGCAACCAAAGAATTTGATGCTTTAAAAGCGATCAAACGAAGCCTCAAGTGCATGGCTAGTTAGCCAAGGTTGTCGACTATTCCACCCAGAGTCTTCAAGTTGAATCCTCCTACTGAAGTGCCACCCCTACCTTGGCTGTTCCCTCCGTCGCCGGTGGCGATGTACGGCGCCACGGAGTGCGCGAGGCTGGGCAGCGTGAGTGTCTGCAGGTAGACCTTTCCCGGTCCGCTGAGCTGGGCCAGGAAGATGGTCTCGGCGCCGAAGAGCATGTTCTTGATGCCCTTGATACGGGTGATTGTCATGTTGACAGTCGACTCAAAGAGTCCGATGTGTCCCGGGTGGACGAGAATGGACTCACCGGCACCAAGTTCGTACGTGACGGTTTCACCGGACAGCTCGATCCACGCGGTTCCCTGACCCCAGATGTGCTGCATGAAGAAGCCATTACCGGAGAAGATGCCCACCCCGAGGCTCTGCTGGAAGGCAACTTCGAGGTTGACATTGGGGGTGGCCGCGAGAAATCCGTGGCGCGACACCATGTATTCGCGGTTCGTGTCCACCGAGATGGGGCGAATGTGACCGGGCATTTTGGCCGCGAAGGCGACCTTGGCCGGGGAGTCGTGGGCAGTGAATTGGGTCATGAAGATGGAACCTCCGGCGAGGGCGCGCTTGAGCACGCCGCCCAGGCCGGACGCTCCCGCGCCCGCGGTCTTGGTCGTCATTTCGATGTTGGGGTCCAGCCACGTCATCTCACCACCTTGAGAGATGACACTCTGACCGGGCTCGAGTCGTACTTCGAGAGCGGGCATCAAACTGCCCAGAATGCGATGGGCGACGCCGGAGTGGTCGGTGTCCGTGAATTCGGGAAGTGCACCGTCAATGGACTCGTTCATGCCCAATGCTTATCACAGGGCCGTTAGCACAATCAGAAACTTGCTCTTGGCGAAATCTAGAATCGGCCGTGCTGAATGCGCGACGCGGGCTGATAGTTCTGGCCCGCTGTTTCGTCCACCCGGCGAAGTAGCAATTCGCACGGGGGTTCGAATGTCGTAGCGAATGCACGGGACTTTTCGATACCTAGCAACCGCCAGGGCATTTCGCACAAGCGATCGGTTTCGTCCTCGATTCGTTGGCGAAGTTCAATGCCGTCCGTGGTTACTTGTCGATGGACGGCCAGTCCACGATCTTCGAGTCCGGCCCACGCCGCGTCAATGGACTCTGGAGTGTTGCCCCGAGACAGCGACAGCCAGTCGCCTTCGTAGCCGAGCCACGCGTTGTGCAAGACAGAGGCTTCACCGCCGGTAAGGCCAGCCGCGGCCACCAACGCCCAGTGGGTGTCGCCGCGCCATTCGCGCAGAAAGTTCACCGCGTGCCAGCCCGACAGGACGGGGTCGTCGGGGATGGGCAGGGCGAGGTGGCTGGCGCAAAATGGTCGACCGTTGAGCGGTAACTGATGGGCGACTGGCCACAGTGAGGGGCCGAACTCCGCGAGGGCGTCCAACATGTCGGGAGCGTGCTGCGCGAGACCTTCTCGCACGGCTTCATTTCGGGCGTGCCAGACGTCCATGAACTGCTCGGGGCGCAGCGTGCCAAACAGCCACTGCAGTGCCAACGGGGTGATCGAGCCGAGCACGCTCGTGGCCGCGTCGGGTCCCGCTCCGACGAATGGGGCAACTCGCGCGGCGACGAGTCCGAGATTGCCCGGAAGGCCCAGGGCTTCGTAGCGGGCCACGGCACCCGGGTCCCAGAAGATCCACCCGATGGTGGTCTGCACGCTGCGGGCGTTGCGTCGACTTACTCCCGTCCAGTCGATGGCGTCGCTCACGAATTCACCGTAGTCAACATCGGGGTCGTGAATAGTCTGGGTTCGAACCCGGGAGGAACCATGGACATCGAAGTACGCCGCGCGGAACCGAGCGAGGCCCGGTTGGTCCAGGTGGCACCTCCGGCCCTCGGGGAGAATCAGGTCCGACTGACCATCGAGCGCTTCGGCCTGTCCACCAACAACGTGACCTACGCCTTCATGGGCGACTTCATGAAGTACTGGGACTTCTTCCCAACGGCCGACCCCGACACGTGGGGCCGGGTTCCCGTGTGGGGATTCGCCACCGTCGCCGAATCCCGTCACGCGGACGTGCCGGTGGGCGAGCGCCTCTTCGGTTATCTCCCGATGAGCGATGAACTTGTCATCACCGCCGGGCGGGTCTCTGCGCGGACCCTGAGTGACGTCTCTGAACACCGGGCCCATCTGCCCGGGGCGTACAACTCGTTCGCACGCTGCGCGGTCGACCCGATCTACCGGGCCGATCGTGAGTCGGTGCAGATGTTGCTCTTCCCGCTGTTTTTCACCTCATTCGTCATTGACGACTTCCTCTCCGATAACGACGACTTTGGTGCCGCGGCCCTTGTCATTTCGAGTGCGTCCAGCAAAACCTCCATCGGAGTGGCCCACCTGGCGAAGGCCCGCGGTCGCAAAACCGTGGGGCTGACCTCGCCGGCCAACATCGCCTTCACCCGCAGCCTCGGCCTCTACGACGTGGTCGTGGCGTACGCCGACGTGGCGTCGTTGCCCGTCGAACCGGCGGCATTCATCGACGTGGCCGGCAACGCAGCCGTCGTGCGTGCCGTCCACGAGCACTACGGGGACAAGTTGGCCCACTCGATGGTGGTGGGCGCCACCCAAATCAAGGCGAACGACGGGGCGGATCGTGGACCGCTTCCCGGTCCCAAGCCGGCCTTCCTCTTCGCGCCCACACAGATCGCCAAGCGAACCGGTGAGTGGGGCGCCGACGAACTCAACGCCCGGGTGGCCGAGGCGTGGGACGCCTTCGCCGGCACCGTGGGGCGGTGGATGGAGGTCGAGATCGTCGTCGGCCCCGACGAGGTGGTGGACGTGTTCAGCGAACTGGTGGCCGGCGAGGTCGACCCCCGGGTGGGCTTTGTGTGCACTCTGGACGAGGGCGAGCCGACAACCCGCCATTCCTAGGATGTGGTGATGGCCCACCTCACCGCCGACCAACTCGAGCACTACCGCACCAATGGTTGGATTCTCCTCGACAACCACCTTGGGGTGTCGGTAGCGGAACTCCAGGCCGAAGTGGACCGCATCGCCAACCTGCCCGTTGAGGGGCCCTGGATGCATCACCACGAGATGACCGACTTCGGACCGAAGCTCGCACGGACCGAGAACTTCGTGCCGTACTCCCCGGTGATGCACGCGCTGCTCGAGGAAGGAGCCGTCGCCGAGGTCGCCGGTGAGCTCCTCGGAGAACCGGCGCTTCTATATAAGGAGAAGATCAACTACAAGTTGGTGGGTGGAGCGGGATTCCGTCCCCACCAGGACAAGCCGGCCTATCCGTTCGTGGAGCAGGTGCTGTCGGTCATGGTGGCCGTTGATGACTCCACCTTGGAGAACGGTTGCCTGTGGGTGGTCAGTGGTCGACACCACGAGGAATTGCCGATGGACGAGCGTGGCTGTATCACCGCCGATGTCGTGGAGTCCATGGACTGGCAGCCGGTGGAACTTCGCGCCGGGCAGACCTTGTTCTTCCACGCGTGGACTCCACACCGCAGCGGACCGAACAACTCATCAAAGGATCGTCGGGCCCTCTACCCGACGTACAACGGGGTGAGCGAGGGACGTCTACGCGAGGACTACTACGAGGCAAAGCGCCAAGCCTTCGAGAGCCCCGACCCCACCGACCGCGTGCGACTGTCGCTCATCGGGGACTTCGAGGGCCGTCCGGTATGACGACGCCCACCTCGGTCGACGACTTGTTCGAGTTGTTCGCCCGTCGTGGCGGCGAGGAGTACGGCGAGAGCGTCACCTCGTTGTCGCACGCATTGCAGTGTGCCCACTTGGCGCGTCAGGCCGGGGCGCCCGACGAGATGGTGGCGGCGGCTCTGCTCCACGACGTGGGCCACCTCGCCGCCGACCTGCAGGGCTC